>DASZRO010000038.1 GCA_035550055.1 Mycobacteriales bacterium
GTCGTCGCCCGGGTACTCCTGGCTCGACAGCAGCTCGCGGACCTCGAGCTCGACGAGCTCGAGGATCTCCTCGTCGTCGACCATGTCGGCCTTGTTGAGTGCCACGACGATGTAGGGGACGCCGACCTGGCGGGCGAGCAGCACGTGCTCACGCGTCTGCGGCATCGGGCCGTCGGTGGCCGCGACCACGAGGATCGCGCCGTCCATCTGGGCCGCGCCGGTGATCATGTTCTTGATGTAGTCGGCGTGACCCGGGCAGTCGACGTGCGCGTAGTGGCGCTTCTCGGTCTGGTACTCGACGTGCGCGATCGAGATCGTGATGCCGCGCTCACGCTCTTCCGGCGCCTTGTCGATCTGGTCGAACGCTGACGCCTCGTTGACGTCCGGGTACTTGTCGTGCAGGACCTTGGTGATGGCAGCCGTCAGCGTCGTCTTGCCATGGTCGATGTGACCGATGGTCCCGATGTTGACGTGCGGCTTGGTCCGCTCGAACTTGGCCTTCGCCACTTGGTGTCCCTCCTAGGACGGGTTCCTACGCCGTACGACGGCTGGTCTTCTTGGTGTTGCCGGGTTGGCTTACTCGCCGTGGGCCTTCGCGATGATTTCCTTCGCCACGTTGCTGGGCACCTCGGCGTAGGAGTCGAACTGCATGCTGTAGCTCGCCCGGCCCTGCGTCTTCGACCGCAGGTCGCCGACGTAGCCGAACATCTCCGAGAGCGGCACCGTGGCGCGCACGATGCGGTTGCCACCGCGCTCGTCCATCGCCTGGATCTGGCCGCGTCGTGCGTTGAGGTCGCCGATCACGTCGCCCATGAAGTCCTCGGGGGTGGTGACCTCGACGGCCATCATCGGCTCCATGAGGACGGGGTCCGCGCGGCGCGCGGCCTCCTTGAAGACCATCGAGCCGGCGATCTTGAACGCGAGCTCCGAGGAGTCGACCTCGTGGTAGGCGCCGTCCTGCAGCGTCACCTTGACGTCGACCATCGGGTAGCCGGCGAGCACGCCGAACTCCATGGCTTCCTGGCAGCCGGCGTCCACCGACGGGATGTACTCCCGCGGGATGCGGCCACCCGTGACCTTGTTCTCGAACTGGTAGCCGCCGCCGCCGTCCTCGCCTTCGGCGTGGCTGGGCTCGAGGTCGATGAGGACCTTCGCGAACTGGCCGGAGCCACCGGTCTGCTTCTTGTGGGTGTACTCGACACCCGTGACCGCGCGGCGGATCGTCTCGCGGTAGGCAACCTGCGGCTTGCCGACGTTGGCCTCGACGCTGAACTCGCGCCGCATCCGGTCGACCAGCACCTCGAGGTGCAGCTCGCCCATCCCGGCGATGATGACCTGGCCGGTCTCCTCGTCGGTGCGGACCTGGAAGGTCGGGTCCTCCTCGGAGAGCCGCTGGATGGCGGTCGAGAGCTTCTCCTGATCGGCCTTCGTCTTCGGCTCGATCGCGACGTGGATGACCGGAGCCGGGAAGTCCATCGACTCGAGGATCACCGGCTTGTCGATGTCACAGAGCGTGTCGCCGGTGGTGGTGTCCTTCAGACCCACGACCGCGACGATCTGGCCGGCGCTGACGCTGCCGCGATCCTCCTGCTTGTTCGCGTGCATCTGGTAGATCTTGCCGATCCGCTCCTTGCGGTCCTTGGTGCTGTTGAGCACCTGGGTGCCGGCCTCGAGCTTCCCGGAGTAGACCCGGATGTAGGTCAGCTTGCCGAAGTACTTGTCGCTCATGATCTTGAACGCGAGCGCGGAGAACGGCTCGTTGTCGTCGGCGTGACGCTCGACGACCTCGTCCGGCTTGCCCATCGCGTGACCCTGGATCGAGGTGATGTCGAGCGGGCTGGGCAGGTAGTCGACGATCGCGTCGAGCATGGGCTGAACGCCCTTGTTCTTGAATGCGGTGCCGCACAGGACCGGGTTGAGCTTGCTGGCGATCGTCGCGCGGCGGATGCCGGCCTTGAGCGTCTCGAGGTCGGGCTCTTGCCCCTCGAGGTAGAGCTCCATGATCGCGTCGTCGTTCTCGGCGAGGGTCTCGAGCAGCTTCTCGCGCCACTCTCGGGCGGCCTCGGCGTGGTCACTCGGGATCTGGACGACGTCGTACGTCGAGCCCTTGTCGTCCGACTGCCAGAGCAGGCCCTTCATCTGGACCAGGTCGATGACGCCCTTGAAGTCGCCCTCGACGCCCCACGGCAGCTGCGTGACGAGCGGGACGGCGTTGAGCCGCGACACGATCATCTCGACGCAGCGGTGGTACTCGGCGCCGACCCGGTCCATCTTGTTGACGAAGCAGATGCGGGGTACGTCGTACCGGTCGGCCTGGCGCCACACCGTCTCGCTCTGCGGCTCGACGCCGGCAACCGCGTCGAAGACCGCCACGGCGCCGTCGAGGACGCGCAGCGAGCGCTCGACCTCGACGGTGAAGTCGACGTGACCGGGGGTGTCGATGATGTTAATGGTGTGGTCGGCCCACTGGCAGGTCGTCGCGGCCGACGTGATCGTGATGCCGCGCTCTTGCTCCTGCTCCATCCAGTCCATCGTGGCGGCGCCCTCGTGGACCTCGCCGATCTTGTAGTTGATGCCGGTGTAGTACAGGATCCGCTCGGTCGTCGTGGTCTTGCCCGCGTCGATGTGCGCCATGATCCCGATGTTTCGGGTCTTGGCGAGGTCGCTGGCCACGGCCGTCGTCACTGTCTCGTCTCTCTCTTAGCTCGTCTGGGTGCGCCGACTACCAGCGGTAGTGGGCGAATGCCTTGTTGGACTCGGCCATCTTGTGGGTGTCCTCGCGACGCTTGACGCTGGCGCCGAGGCCGTTGCTCGCGTCGAGCAGCTCGTTCATCAGGCGCTCGGTCATCGTCTTCTCGCGGCGCTGCCGGGAGTAGCTGACCAGCCAGCGCAGGGCGAGGGTGGTGCTGCGGCCGGGCTTGACCTCGACCGGCACCTGGTAGGTCGCGCCACCGACGCGGCGGCTCTTGACCTCGATCGCCGGCTTGACGTTGTCGAGCGCGCGCTTGAGCGTGACGACCGGGTCGGTGCCGGTCTTGTCGCGGCAGCCCTCGAGGGCGCCATAGACGATGCGCTGGGCAAGCGAACGCTTCCCGCCGATGAGCACCTTGTTGACCAGCGAGGTGACGATGGGCGAGCCGTAGACCGGGTCGGAGATGACCGGGTGCTTCGCCGCCGGGCCCTTACGAGGCATTAGCTCTTCTCCCGCTTCGCGCCGTAGCGGCTGCGTGCCTGCTTGCGACCGCGGACACCCTGGGTGTCCAGCGAGCCGCGGATGATCTTGTAGCGAACGCCCGGCAGGTCCTTCACCCGGCCGCCGCGCACGAGCACGATCGAGTGCTCCTGCAGGTTGTGGCCGACGCCGGGGATGTAGGCGGTGACCTCGATCCCCGTGGTCAGCCGGACACGGGCGACCTTGCGCAGTGCGGAGTTCGGCTTCTTCGGCGTCGTCGTGTAGACGCGCGTGCAGACACCACGACGCTGCGGGCTGCCTTTCAGCGCCGGCGTCTTGGTCTTGCCGATCTTGTCCTGCCGACCCTTGCGGACCAGCTGAGAGATCGTGGGCACTCGCCGTACTCCTCGTTGCTCTGTGGGGTGTTGCTGCCTGGTCGTGCTTGTCCCGCGTTTCCCGACCCCCGGGGTCGGGCGTGTCGTGCTCCCCGTGCTCCGCCCGCACCGAAATCGGCGCTACGGTCTGCTCGGAGGTTCCGGCACCCTGCCCCGCGGGAGCGCTTACGCTCGCCGCCGGTCACGGTCGCGCCGGGTCTGACGCACGACATACATGCCCGACAGCCGTCAGGCACGAGAGACCACCGTAGCCGAGCCTGCTCCGACCGGTCAAAACCAGCCCCGCCCCGCCCCCCGCCCGCTGCTCGAAGTAGCACACGAAGTGGCGCTTGCTGCCCGGATTTGGCCCCACTTGTCCGATTCGGTGGGGACGTTGTGTGCTACTTCGGGCTAGGCGCGCTTGGAGGAGACGCGGAACTGTACGGCGATCCCGTGGCCGCGCGCCGTCACGCCCTTCCCGCCGCGCTTGGCGACGTAGCGGTAGCCATCCGCCGAGGTCACCGGCGCGCAGCGCGGGCAGAACGCGCGGACGTAGGGCTTGGTAGCAGCAAACGCCCGGGCGCAGCTGGCGGTGCTCTCGGTGTAGACGTCAGTGGCGGTCGTCTTCCACGTGCTGCCGTCGTGAGCGGTCACCGTCGCGGTGTAGGAGCCGATGCAGGCGGTGGCCGCCGGTCCGATGCCGGCATCAGCCAGCGGCGCCGAGGCGACGAGCGCAGCCGCCGCGACCGGCACGACCAGCGCGACGCGGCTGACGCGGGACCGGGCAGTGAGACCAGGCATGAGCTTCCCCTCGAAGGCGATCGGACCAGTCGGGCTCACCATGACCCATCTGGCCCGCCCGCCGCCTGTCCGAGCGCGTGAAGTTGTCAGCGATCCGACAGTCCGGCGGGGTCGGTCCGCTAGACCGAGACGCCGCCGGACCCGCCGCCGCCGGTGTGGTCGGTTGCGAGGCTGACCACACCGACGATGTCGAGCAGCAGGACGACCGCGCCGATCACGATGCCCGCGATGGCCAGCCCACGACCGCCTTCACCGCGCTCACGCGCCTGGCGCAGCCCGACGATGCCGAACACGATGCCGCCCACCGGACCGATGAAGGCCAGCAGGATCCCCACCAGTGAGCAGACGAGCGCGGCGATCGCGAACCCGTTGGTGTTGGTCGGCTGCGGATAGCCGTAGGGCTGCGGCTGCCAGCCTGGCGGAGCGGCGTACGGCGGTGGCGGTGGCGGCTGCCATGGCGCAGGCGGCGGCATCTGCCACGGGGGCGGCGCCTGCGGCTCCTCGCTCACCCCACCAGTGTGCCCGCAGTCGAAAGCCCCCCGGCGGTGTGCCGGGGGGCTTTCGAACAGGCCGACCTAGCGGTAGTCGCTGTATCCGGGACGCTGGCCGAAGCTGAAGTCCTCCAGCGGCACGGCCTCGCCGGAGCCTTGACCGAAGTCGTAGCCGGCGTCGTCGTACGGCATCATCGTGTAGACGGCGGCCTTGGCCTCCTCCGTCGGCTCCACCCGGACGTTGCGGTAGCGGTTGATGCCGGTACCCGCCGGGATGAGCTTTCCGATGATGACGTTCTCCTTGAGGCCCAGCAGCGAGTCCGAACGCGCGTGGATCGCCGCGTCGGTGAGCACCCGGGTGGTCTCCTGGAACGAGGCCGCCGACAGCCAGGACTCGGTGGCCAGCGAGGCCTTCGTGATGCCCATGAGGACCGGACGGCCGGCGGCGGGGGTACCGCCCTCGGCCACGACCCGCTGGTTCTCCTCCTCGAACTTCGGCCGCTCGGCGAGCTCGCCCGGAAGCAGCTCGGTGTCGCCCGACTCGAGAATGTTCACCCGCTTGAGCATCTGGCGAATGATGATCTCGATGTGCTTGTCGTGGATCGTCACGCCCTGCGAGCGGTAGACCTCCTGCACCTCCTTGACCAGGTGCAGCTGGACCGCGCGGGGGCCGAGGATGCGCAGCACCTCGTGCGGGTCGACGGCACCGGCGTGCAGCTGGTCGCCGACCTCGACGTGCTGACCCTCCTCGACGCGCCACTGACCACGCGCCCGCTCTGACTCGGTGGCGTACCAGCGCCAGGAGAGCATGCGCTTGGACAGCGGGTACTCCACCGGCTCGCCGCCGTCGTCGGGCGTGACCACGAACATCGCGGTCTTGTCGGTCTCCTGCACGCTGACCCGACCCGCCACCTCGCTGATCGGCGCGCGCCCCTTGGGCTGGCGCGCCTCGAACAGCTCGACGACACGGGGCAGGCCGTGGGTGATGTCCTCACCCGCGACACCGCCGGTGTGGAAGGTACGCATCGTCAGCTGCGTGCCGGGCTCACCGATCGACTGGGCCGCGATGATGCCGACCGCCTCGCCGACGTCGACCGTCTTGCCGGTGGCAAGCGAACGTCCGTAGCACAGGCCGCAGATGCCGACCTTCGAGTCGCACGTGAGCACGCTGCGCACCCGCACCTCGGTCACACCCTGGTCGACCAGCTCGCCGATCAGCACGTCACCGAGGTCGGCGCCCGCCTTCGCGAGCACCTTCTTGTCCACGACGACGTCCTCGGCGAGGGTCCGCGTGTAGACGCGGGTCTCGATGTTGTCGCGGTCGAGGGCGATGCCACCCTCGGTCTCGATGGCGATCGGTACGACGATGCCGCGCTCGGTGCCGCAGTCCTCCTCGCGGACGATGACGTCCTGGCTGACGTCGACCAGCCGGCGGGTCAGGTAGCCCGAGTCCGCCGTACGCAGCGCGGTGTCGGCCAGACCCTTGCGGGCGCCGTGGGTGGAGATGAAGTACTCCAGCACGGTCAGACCCTCGCGGAAGTTCGCCTTGATCGGCCGCGGGATGATCTCGCCCTTCGGGTTGGCCACCAGACCACGCATACCGGCGATCTGCTGCACCTGGAGCATGTTTCCTCGGGCACCCGAACCGACCATCATCTGGATCGGGTTGTCCTTCGGGAAGTTCTCCCGCATCTTCGTGGCGACCTCGGTCGTCGCACGGGTCCAGATCTCGATGAGCTCCTGACGACGCTCGTCGTCGGTGATCACACCGCGCTCGTACTGCTTCTGGACCTTCTCGGCCTGCTCCTCGTAGCGGCCGACGATCGCCTGCTTCTCAGGCGGCGTGACCACGTCGGAGATCGAGATCGTCACCCCGGCGCGGGTCGCCCAGTGGAAGCCGGCCTCCTTGAGCGCGTCGAGCGTGGCCGCCACCTGGACCTTCGGGTAGCGCTCCGCCAGGTCGTTCACGATCTCGCCGAGCTGCGCCTTGCGCACCTCGTGATCGATGAACGGGTAGTCCAGCGGGAGCGCCTCGTTGAACAGGCACCGGCCCAGCGTCGTCTCGAGCAGCACCGGCTGCCCGACCTCCCAGCCTTCCGGCGCGGTGAACGGCCGCTCGTCGGCGTCGACCCCGCGCTGGACGGCCGGCACACCGGCGTCGTCGCGTGAGGCGGGCAGGTCGTCGACGCGGATCTTGATCCGCGCCTGCAGGTTCAGCTCACCGGTGTCGTAGGCCATGATCGCCTCGGACACCGACCCGAACGTCCGGTCCTGGCCGCTCTGGTCCTCACGCATCATCGTGAGGTAGTAGAGGCCGAGCACCATGTCCTGCGTCGGCGAGGTGATCGGCCGGCCGTGCGCCGGCGACAGGATGTTGTTGCTCGACAGCATCAGGATCCGCGCCTCGGCCTGCGCCTCGGCGGACAGCGGCAGGTGCACCGCCATCTGGTCGCCGTCGAAGTCGGCGTTGAACGCGGTGCAGACCAGCGGGTGGATCTGGATGGCCTTGCCCTCGACCAGCTGCGGCTCGAAGGCCTGGATGCCGAGACGGTGCAGCGTCGGTGCCCGGTTGAGCAGCACCGGGTGCTCGGTGATGACCTCTTCCAGGACGTCCCACACCATCGAGTAGCGGGCGTTGGAGCCGGTTGCGCGCTCCACCATCCGCTTGGCGGACTTGATGTTCTGCGCGTGGTTGAGGTCGACCAGCCGCTTCATGACGAACGGCTTGAACAGCTCGAGCGCCATCTGCTTCGGCAGCCCGCACTGGTGCAGGCGCAACTGCGGGCCGACGACGATGACGGAACGGCCCGAGTAGTCGACGCGCTTGCCGAGCAGGTTCTGGCGGAACCGGCCCTGCTTGCCCTTGAGCATGTCGGACAGCGACTTCAGCGGCCGGTTGCCCGGGCCGGTGACCGGACGACCGCGGCGGCCGTTGTCGAACAGTGCGTCGACGGCCTCCTGGAGCATCCGCTTCTCGTTGTTGACGATGATCTCCGGCGCGCCGAGGTCGAGCAGTCGCTTCAACCGGTTGTTACGGTTGATCACGCGCCGGTAGAGGTCGTTGAGGTCGCTCGTCGCGAACCGGCCACCGTCGAGCTGCACCATCGGGCGCAGGTCCGGCGGGATCACCGGGACGCAGTCGAGCACCATGCCCATCGGCGAGTTGCGGGTGTTGAGGAACGCGCTGACCACCTTGAGGCGCTTGAGCGCCCGCGCCTTCTTCTGACCCTTGCCGGTCCGGATCGTCTCGCGCAGGCTCTCCGCCTCGGCGTCGAGGTCGAAGGTCTCGAGCAGCTTCTTCAGGGACTCGGCACCCATGCCGGCCTCGAAGTACTCGCCCATCGTGCCCGGTACGACGCGCCACGTGCCGTCCTCGGCCTTGGCGCCCTTGGCGAAGCGGTCGCGCAGCTCGCGGAAGACCCGCTCGTCGGTGATCAGTTGCTTGACGGCCAGACCCTTGAAGGCGTCGAGCACGGCGTCGAGCTCGTCGATCGAGCGCTCGGCGCGGTTGCGGATCTGCTTGACCTCTCGGTCGGCGGAGTCACGCACCTTGCGGCGGGCGTCAGCTTTCGCACCCTCGGCCTCGAGCTGCGCGATGTCGGCTTCCTGCCGCTTCATCCGCGCGTCGATGTCGGAGTTCATCTTGTCGGTGATCCGCGACTTCTCGACCGAGAACTGCGCCTCGATGCTCGCGAGGTCACGGTGCCGCGCGTCGGCGTCGACCTCGGTGACCAGGTAGCCGGCGAAGTAGATGATCTTCTCGAGATCCTTCGGGGCCAGGTCGAGCAGGTAGCCGAGCCGGCTCGGCACGCCCTTGAAGTACCAGATGTGGGTCACCGGAGCGGCGAGCTCGATGTGCCCCATCCGCTCCCGGCGCACCTTGGCGCGGGTGACCTCGACGCCGCAGCGCTCGCAGATGATCCCCTTGAAGCGCACCCGCTTGTACTTGCCGCAGTAGCACTCCCAGTCCCGCGTGGGACCGAAGATCTTCTCGCAGAACAAGCCGTCCTTCTCCGGCTTGAGCGTGCGGTAGTTGATCGTCTCGGGCTTCTTGACCTCACCGTGCGACCACAGCCGGATGTCGTCGGCGGTGGCCAGGCCGATGCGCAGCTCGTCGAAGAAGTTGACGTCGAGCACTCTTGTCTTCTCTCTTTTGATCTTGCCTTTGGTGTTGCTGTTGTGGTCTTTGCCTCAGTCGAAGAAGTCCGCTTTTAGACTTCTTCGACTGAACTCGGCTCGCGGCGGCTCAGGTCGATGCCCAGCTCCTCGGCTGCCCGGAACACGTCTTCGTCGGTCTCGCGCATCTCGATCTGCATGCCGTCGCTGGAGAGCACCTCGACGTTGAGGCACAGCGACTGCATCTCCTTGATGAGCACCTTGAACGACTCGGGGATGCCGGGCTCGGGGATGTTCTCGCCCTTGACGATCGCCTCATAGACCTTGACCCGGCCGAGGACGTCGTCGGACTTGATGGTGAGCAGCTCCTGCAGCGCGTACGCCGCGCCGTATGCCTCGAGCGCCCACACCTCCATCTCACCGAAGCGCTGACCGCCGAACTGCGCCTTACCGCCCAGCGGCTGCTGGGTGATCATCGAGTACGGGCCGGTCGAGCGCGCGTGGATCTTGTCGTCGACCAGGTGCAGGAGCTTCAGGATGTAGATGTAGCCGACCGAGATCGGCTCGTCGATCGGCTCGCCGGTGCGGCCGTTGAACAGCTTGGCCTTACCGGTCTCGCCGACCATGCGCTCGCCGTCACGGTTGGGCAGGGTCGAAGCCAGCAGCCCGGAGATCTCCTCCTCACGCGCGCCGTCGAAGACCGGCGTCGCGAGGTTGGAGCCCGGCTCTGCGGAGTCGGCGCCGATCTCGGCGAGGCGCTTCTGCCACGCGTCCTTCGTGCCGTCGATCTGCCAGCCGCTCTTGGCCACCCAGCCGAGGTGGGTCTCGAGGACCTGCCCGACGTTCATCCGGCCGGGCACGCCCAGCGGGTTGAGGATGATGTCGACCGGGGTCCCGTCAGCGAGGAACGGCATGTCCTCGACCGGCAGGACCTTGGAGATGACGCCCTTGTTGCCGTGGCGGCCGGCGAGCTTGTCACCGTCGGTGATCTTGCGCTTCTGCGCGACGTAGACCCGGACCAGCTCGTTGACGCCCGGCGGCAGCTCGTCGCCGTCCTCGCGGTTGAACACGCGGACGCCGATGACCTTGCCCTCTTCGCCGTGCGGCACCTTCAGGGAGGTGTCGCGCACCTCGCGCGCCTTCTCACCGAAGATCGCGCGGAGCAGGCGCTCTTCGGGGGTGAGCTCGGTCTCGCCCTTCGGCGTGACCTTGCCGACCAGCACGTCACCCGGGGTGACCTCGGCGCCGATGCGGATGATGCCGCGCTCGTCGAGGTCGGCGAGGACCTCCTCGGAGACGTTCGGGATGTCCCGGGTGATCTCCTCGGGGCCGAGCTTGGTGTCACGGGCGTCGACCTCGTGCTCCTCGATGTGGATCGAGGAGAGCACGTCGTCCTGGACCAGGCGCGAGGACAGGATGATCGCGTCCTCGTAGTTGTGGCCCTCCCACGACATGAAGGCGACGAGCAGGTTCTTGCCCAGCGCCATCTCGCCGTT
>DASZRO010000039.1 GCA_035550055.1 Mycobacteriales bacterium
CGGCCACGTCGGACCACCCGGCGCCGATCAGTGCGCGCACGCCGAGGCGCTGCGCGACGGTCTCGATCATCGCGCGCGCCGCGACCGCGTCGAGCACCGGCATGCTGCCGAAGCCGAAGTACACCGGCGCGTCGCCGGCGGCGAGCCAGCGTTCCAGGTCCGGCGGGACGGTCGCCTCGCCCCACGCCTCGCGCAGCTCGCGCGGCACGGCGATCTCGCCGACGTTGCGCACGTGCTCCGGCCAGTCGGGCGGCTCCGGCAGGAGCGCCCGGGTGATCAGGTGGCTGACCGGGACCTGGGCGCGCCGCAACGCGCGCAGCGGGTTCGCCACGCGCGCAGGAAGCCCGAGCTGGCGGCGAAATGCCCGCACGTTTCGCCGCGACCCCCACCAGAAGACGGTCTCGAACACCAGGTGGCTCGCCCTGCGTAGCAGCGCCGTCGGCGCGTGTGTCGAGCGGAAGATGTACGGCGAAGCGAACTGCGCGGTGGGGTGGATCGGCGGGACATAAACGGCGAGCATGCGTTGCCCGCTTGCCTCGACGAGGCTCGTGGCGCGAGCGACGGCGAGCACCGAGGCGATCACCATTTCCGCGTCACGACTGGCCTCCACCAGCGCGTCGCCGATCTCACGGCTCGCCTCGGTCTCGCGTCGGCTCAGCTCCTTGATGAACTTGGTGGTCTTCCCGGCGGAGAGCACCGCGCGGCCTTGCTCCGAGCTCATGAACTCCTGGGAGTCGACGGGGACGGCGACGGTGTCCAGGCCGATGCTTCTCGTCATGTCCACGAGGTTTTCGCACACCGCGATTCGCACCGCGTGTCCGCGCCGGGCGAGGGCATGACCGAGCACCGCGTAGGGCTGGACGTCGCCGCGGGTGCCGTAGGTGAGGATGGCGATCTTCATCCCGCCGCTCGATCCCCCACGGCAGCAGTGTGAGGGAGCCTGATCGGTCAATCAACCGAGCTCTGGAACCGCACCTGTTCGGTCGGGACGGCACCCGTCGTACGACCGGGGGCCTGCTGGAACTGCCAGTAGAGGTTGGTGTGGGCGATGACCTGCTCCGGCGGCGGAGCGCCGCACGCCGTGAGGTCCTCGGTGGTGTGGGCGTCGGACACCAGCGTGGCGTCGTACCCGCGAGCGAGTGCCCCGTGCAGCGTCGACCGGATGCACATGTCGGTCTGAGCGCCGACCACGACCAGCCGACCGACGCCGAGGCCTGCCAGCACGTCTTCAAGACCGGTGTCTTCGAAGGAGTCGCCGTAGCGCTTCTCGACCAGCGGCTCGTCCGGGTCGCGGCGCAGCTCGTCGACGTACTGCCACGCGTCGCTGCCACGGGCCAGCCCGCCGTCGTCGTTGTGCTGCACCCAGACCACCGGGACCTGCTCGCGCCGGGCCCGCTCGACGAGGGCCGCGACGTTGCCGATGACCTCGTCGCGACGCGGCGCGCCGGCGACCGCGCCGTTCTGCACGTCGACCACGAGCAGTGCGGTGTTCGGGCGGTTGGGCAGCGTCGTCATGGCGTCACCGCCTCGGGCTGCACCTCGGCGGGACGTCTGGCGAGCGTGATGACCATGGCAACGAATCCGATCAGCATCAGGTAGGCGGTGACGGCGTAGAGCGTGGTCGGCACGGTGCTCCACAACCCGAGCTCGGTGGTGAAGACGAGTGCGATCGGCAGGATCCAGGCGATCGCGGCGGCGGTCGCCGTACGCAGGTAGCCCGCGGCGATCACCGGCACGAACACCCACAGCGAGTACTGCAGGAAGAAGTTCGGGCTGGCGACGACGAACGCGCCGAAGACCAGGCCCGCCGCCGCGTAGGGGTGCATCCGCTTGCGCAGCGCAACCCACGCGGCGAACGCGAGGCCGACCAGCACGAGCGGGATCGTGAGGTGCTTGAGCACCCGGTTCGCCAGGTTCAGGTGCGCGAGGCTCGCCGGCCAGTGGTGCAACAGGTGCGGCTGGACGAGCAGGCTCAGTCCGCCGAGCCCGGCAAGCCCGTGGTAGCGCAGGATCGTGTGGACCGTGCCCGTGTAGGCGACCTCGAACGGCAGCACCGCAAGGCACGGGATCGCCGCGGCGACGATGGTCAGCTTGACGCGTTCGCGGTTGTCGACGGCGGTCGGGTAGAGCGCGAGCAACCCGAGGATCGGCACGGTCTTGATGCCGGCGCCGATCCCGAGCGCGAGCCCCGCCCACAACCAGCGAGTGGGCTGCGGTGCTCGCAGCCACAGGACGCCGGCCCCGAGCACGCACAACGCGGCGGCACCGTCGAGCTGGCCTTGCAGGACGGTCTCGGCGAGGAACGGCGGCCCGAAGGCGACAAGCGCGGCGGCAAGCAGTCCCGCGTTCTTGCTGCGGCCGAGGAGGCGTACGGCGTACTGGATCAACCAGACCAGGGCACCGTCGACGAGGACCAGCGGCAACCGGATCCCGGTGGGCCCGCTGAGCCCGAGCGCGTCGGCGACGTGGAGCCCGAGGACGCTGACCGGAAGCCACAGCGGCGGGTACGGCCAGACCGCGCCGTTGCTGCTGAAGTAGGCGTAGGCGTGCAGGTGGTGCGCGGTCAGCTGATCGGCGGCGAAGGTGGCGTTGTCGATGTCGTACGCCGTGCCGTGGTAGTGCCCGAGCAGCGAGAAGCGCAACGCGAGACCGGCGACGACCAGGGCACCGACCAGAACCCCGTAGTGACGATCGATCCGCTCGGTCACGCCCGTCACAGGCGGGAGGTTACTAGTGGCCGCCGCCGAAGAGCCGCAGATAGAGCGCGGCGGCCTTCGGGAACGACCCGTCCCCGATCGCGAAGGTCGACCCGGCGTCCTGCGGGCCGTCGAAGTAGACCTCGAACGCCGTGCGGTGCGAGGCAAACCAGGCGTGCATCTGCTGGATGAAGTACGGGTCGTCGCCGCCGGCGATGGGCGCGCCCGGGTCGTGCACGAGACCCCACTCGGGGAACGCGATGGGCTTGTCGTGGCGCGCCGCGAAGCTGGCCTGCCACGCCAGGCCGTACCTCTGATGCACCAGGTCGTTCCACCGCTGGGCGGGGGTCTCGCCGCCGGTCAGGCCGCGGTCGTAGACGTCGAGACCGATGTCGTCGACGTAGGTGTCGCCGGGATAGGCAAGCGCCGGATCGGGACCGTCGTTGGACAGGTTCGGGTTCCAGACGAAGGTGAACTTCGCTCCGGACACGGACCGCATCGAAGTGACCGCCTGCCGCCACGCGACGGCGTACAGCGCCGCATCCTGCGGGGAGGCGACCTGCCAGCGGAAGTACGGCGTGTTGAACTCCCAGCCGAGCCGGATGACGCTGTTGGCGCGCCCGTCGCTGACCAGCGTCTTCGCCAGCTGCGCGTAGTTGCTGTTGTAGTCACCGGCGGCCGCGTCGGACAGGCTGCCACCGGTCGCGGGCCACATCGGCACACTCACCACGAGCTGCACCGCGTAGTCCTTGCGCCAGGCCAGCGACAGCACCAGCGGGTGCTCGATGGACTCCCACGCGCCGCCGCCGACGAAGTCCGTCGCCACCTGGATCGCCGCCCCCCGCCACTTGGCGAACGCCTCGTCGTCGGCGGGACTGTGACCGGCGTACACCCCTGACAGCCAGCCGGTGTTCGGGCCCGGTTTCGCGAAGTGGTGGACCGGGCGGGTCAGCCGGTAGATCGCGCCGCCGACGACGACCACCACCGCGAGCGCAGCCAGCGCGAGGAGCAGCCA
>DASZRO010000040.1 GCA_035550055.1 Mycobacteriales bacterium
GTGCTCGGCATCGGCAGCGTGCTGCTGGTGTCCGACCGCTCGCCTGCCCTCGACGGTGGGGCGTTCGTGGCGCAGGCGGCAACCGCGCCCGGCTCGGCGGACGAGCGGGCGGGCGTGGTCGCCGGCTACGCGCAGACCGAAGTCTTCCCGCTGCTGATGTTCGCAGTGACCGGAATGATGCTTTTCCCGGCGTCGAACGACCTGCTGATCATGTTCGTCGCGTTGGAAGTGCTCTCGCTGCCGCTGTACCTGATGTGCGGTCTGGCGCGCCGTCGCCGCCTGCTCAGCCAGGAAGCGGCTGTCAAGTACTTCCTGCTCGGTGCCTTCTCCTCGGCGTTCTTCCTGTACGGGCTGGCGCTGTTGTACGGCTACGCCAACACCGTCTCCCTGGCGGGGATCCAGGCGGCGACGCTGACCAGCGCCCACAACGACAACCTGCTGTTCCTGGGCCTCGGCCTGCTGGCTGTCGGGTTGTTGTTCAAGATCGGCGCCGCACCGTTCCAGTCATGGATCCCCGACGTCTACCAGGGCGCGCCGACCCCGATCACGGCGTTCATGGCCGCCGCGACGAAGGTCGCCGCGTTCGGTGCGTTGCTGCGGCTGTTCTACGTCTCGTTCAACGGCCTCGGCTGGGAGTGGCGCCCGGTGGCCTGGGCGGTCGCCATCCTCACGATGGTGGTCGGCTCGGTGATGGCCGTCACCCAGACCGACGTGAAGCGCATGCTCGCCTACTCCTCGGTCGCGCACGCCGGGTTCATCCTCATCGGGGTCATCGCGCTGAACAAGTCGGGGCTGTCCGGCTCGCTGTTCTACCTGCTGACCTACGGGTTGACCACGATCGGCGCGTTCGGCACCCTCACGCTGATCCGCGATCCTGACGGCGAGGCCACGCACCTGTCCCGCTGGGCCGGGCTGGGGCGGCGCTCGCCACTGGTCGGCGGCATCTTCGCGTTGTTCCTGCTCGCGCTGGCCGGCATCCCGTTGACCTCCGGTTTCACCGGGAAGTTCGCGATCTTCGCGGCAGGGGTAGCGGGTGGCGCGACACCGCTGGTCATCGTCGGTGTCATCGCCAGCGCGGCGGCGGCCTTCTTCTACGTTCGCGTGATCGTGATGATGTTCTTCACCGAACCGGTCGCTGACGGTCCGGTCGTGGCGACGCCGGGCGGCGGTACGGCGGGCGCGATCGCGATCGCCGTTGCGGCGACGGTGCTCCTCGGCGTCTTCCCCCAGCCGCTGCTGGACCTTGCCAACCGCGCCGTGCCGTTCTACCACTAGAGCCGTGACGTCGAAGAGCACGGCGGGGGTGCTCGGCATGACGATCGCGTCGGAGCTCGACGCGTCGCTGACGCGTGGCCTCGCCGCCGTCGAGGACGCCCTGCTCGCGTCGGTCACGACCGGCGACGGGTTCGTCAACGAGGCGGCGACGCATCTCGTCGCGGCGGGCGGCAAGCGCTTCCGGCCGCTGGTGACGCTGCTCGCGGCGCAGTTCGGTGATCCGGCGGCGGCCGGCGTCGTACCTGCCGCTGTCGTCGTCGAGCTCACTCACCTCGCGACGCTCTACCACGACGACGTCATGGACGAGGCCGACATGCGTCGGGGCGCCGACTCGGCGAACAGCCGGTGGGGCAACTCGATCGCCATCCTCACCGGCGACTATCTGTTCGCGCGGGCCTCCGACGTGCTTGCCGACCTCGGCCCGGAAGCCGTGCGGCTGCAGGCGCAGACCTTCGGCCGCCTCGTCCAGGGTCAGATTCACGAGACCATCGGACCCGGCGACGGCGACGACCCGGTGGAGCACTACCTGCAGGTGATCGCCGACAAAACCGGATCGTTGATCGGTACGTCGGCGCGCTTCGGCGCCCTGCTGTCAGGCGTGCCGGCGAACCAGGTCGATCAGCTGACCGAGTGGGGTGAGCGGATCGGCATCGCCTTCCAGCTCTCCGACGACCTGCTCGACGTGGCGTCGGACTCGGTCGAGTCCGGCAAGACGCCAGGGACCGATCTGCGCGAGCACGTGCCGACGCTGCCGGTCTTGCTGCTGCGCCGCGCCGGCCGGGCCGAGGACGCTGACCTGCTGGCTGCCCTCGACGGTGATCTCAGCGACGACGCGACGCTCGCCGGCGTCCTCGGGCAACTGCGGGCGCACCCGGTCATGGAGGAGGCGGCCGACGTCACCCGGTTCTGGGGTGCGCAGGCCCGCGCGTCGCTCGCCGGCCTCCCGGACGGCGACGCGAGAGCAGCCCTCGAGTCGCTCTGCGACGTGGTCGTCAACCGCCGCCTCTGAAGGATGGCCGCAGGCTCGCGACCGCGGCGACGGATTCAGCCGAAGAGGGCTTTGGCGATGAGGTCGTTCATGACCTCGGTGGCGCCGCCGCCGATCCCGAGGATGCGCGCGTCGCGGTAGTGCCGCTCGACCTCGGTCTCGCGCATGTACCCGGCGCCGCCGTGCAGCTGTACCGCTTCGTTGACGACGTACATGCACGCCTCGACGGCCTGGTTCTTCGCCATCGCGGCTTCGGCGAACAGCTGCTCGCCGGCGGCGACCCGCTCGGTGATGACATGCGCGTAGGTTCGGGACACCTCGACGGCGCGCTTCATGTCGACGAGCTTGTGGCGCACCACCTGCTTGTTGATCAGCGGCTTGCCGAACGCCATCCGGTTGCGCACGTAGTCGACCGTGAGATCCAGCGCCCGTTGCGCGATTCCGTAGGCGTGAACGGCCAGGCCGAGCCGTTCGCCGGCGAAGTTCTGTGCGACCTGGATGAAGCCGCTGCCCTCGGCGCCGACGAGGTTCGACGCCGGCACTCGCACGTCGACGTAGGACAGTTCGCCGGTGTCGCTGCACAGCCAGCCCATCTTCGACAAGCGGCGTACGACGGAGAAGCCGGGTGAATCGGTGTCGACGACGAGCAACGAGATGCCGTGGTGCGGATCGTCGCCGGTCCGCACCACAGTGGTGACGAAGTCCGCACGGGTAGAGGAGGTGATGAACGTCTTCGCGCCGTTGACGACGTAGTGGTCGCCGTCGCGCACGGCGCGGGTGCGGATCGCCGCAACGTCAGAGCCGGCATCGGGCTCGGTGACCGCGAGGGAGCCGATCTTGTCGCCGGCCAGCGTAGGGACGACATAGCGCGCTATGAGAGCGGTGTCGCCGGAGGCGGCGATGTGCGGGCAGGCGATGCCGTGCGTGAACAGCCCGGACAACAGACCGCTCGACGCGCCGGCGTAGAGCATCTCCTCCGACACGATCGTCGAGTCGATGATCGAGCCACCCTGGCCGCCGGCCTCCTCCGGGAATGCGACACCGAGCAGCCCCGCGGCGGCCGCGGACTTGTGCAGTGACCGAGGCAGCTCGCCGTCGGTCTCCCACTGCTCGAGGTTCGGCACGATCTCGCGGGCCGTGAACTCGCGTGCCAGCTGTCGCAGCGCGGCGCGCTCCGGCGTGGTCCAGACGTCGGTGGTCATTCGACCTCGTTCTCCAGCAGCGTCGTCGGCACCTCGACCTGACGCGAGCGCAGCCATTCGCCGAGTCCCTTCGCCTGCGGATCCTGCCGCGTGGACGAGGCCACGCCCTCGCCGAGCAGACCCTCGACGACGAAGTTCAACGCCCTCAGGTTGGCAAGCTCGTAGCGCTCGACCTTCAACCCTGCCGTCTCGGGCAGCAGTCGCTGGAACGCCGCGACGTCGAGGAAGCCTGCCAACCACTCGTAGGCCTTGTCGGTCCGCACCCACACCCCGACGTTGGCGTTGCCGCCCTTGTCGCCACTTCGCGCACCCACGATCGCGCCCAGCGGCATCCGCCACGTCGCACCGGACGGCTCGGCGCCGCCCGAGCCTGGCGCCGTCGCCAGCTGCTGCGGCGGCGCGCCCGCTTCGGCATGGATCTCGACGCGCTCGTCGTTCTGGGTGACGACGCGATGCTCGACGCGAGCGTTCGGGATGAAGGCCGCCTGATACACGCCGTACGGCGAGGCGTCGCCGGGTGGTGCGGTCATCGTCGCGCCCGGGTACGACGCGAGCGCGATTTCGACGGCGGCACTGGAGAACGGCCGTCCGATCTTGCCGGCATCGCTGTCCTTCACTGACACCGTCAGTCGGGCGACTGCCCCCTCGTTGGTGTCCGAGTCGTCGTGGTCGGTGCGGGCGAGATGCCACTCGACGCTTTCTATGCCGGTCAGCGCCGGCGCGAGCTGTCGGCGTACCAGGTCGGCCTTGGCGTCGATGTCGAGTCCGGTGAGCAGGAACGTCATCGAGTTGCGGAAGCCGCCGAGGGTGTTGACGCACACCTTCGTGGTGTCGGGCGGAACCAGCCCTTTGACCCCCGAGATCCGGACCCGATCGGGGCCGTCCTGGGTGAGCTCGATCGTCGAGAAGTCCGCGGTGACGTCCGGGTTGAGGTAGTGCGGCGCGCCGATCTCGTAGAGCAGCTGCGCGGTCACCGTGCCGACGTCGACGAGTCCGCCCGTGCCTTCGTGCTTGGTGATGACGGCGCTGCCGTCGGAGCCGATCTCGGCAAGCGGGAAGCCCACGTGCTCGATGCCGGGGACCTCGGTGAAGAACGAGTAGTTGCCGCCCGTCGCCTGCGCGCCGCACTCGAGCACGTGGCCGGCGACGAGCGCTCCCGCCAGCGCGTCGTAGTCGTGGCGGTCCCAGCCGTGCCACCACGCCGCGGGTCCGATGACCAGCGCCGCGTCGGTCACGCGTCCGGTGATGACGACCTGGGCGCCACCTGAGAGCGCGGAGGCGATGCCCCAGCCGCCGAGGTAGGCGTTCGCGGTGATCGTCGAGGCGGGTAGCTCGAGTCCCGCCTTGGCCAGCTCCGCCCGTCGCGGCAGCAGGTCGTCGCCTTCGAGGTAGGCGACATTGACCCTGATCCCGAGCCTGCCCGCGATTTCGCGCACCGCGGCGGCGCACCCGGCCGGGTTGAGGCCGCCGGCGTTGGCGACGATCTTGACACCGCGTTCCCAAGCGTCGCCGAGACAGTCCTCGAGCTGGCGAACGAAGGTGACGGCGTACCCGCGATCGGGGTTTTTCGCCTTGATCCGCCAGAGCAGGAGCATCGTCAGCTCGGCGAGGTAGTCGCCGGTCAGTACGTCGAGCTCACCGCCGTCGAGCATCTCCCGCATGGCCGCGAGCCGGTCGCCGTAGAAGCCTGAGCAGTTGCCGATTCGCAGGGGCCGAGCCACGCGAGGACGCTACCAACCGAACCGTGCCCACTCATTACCCTGACGCTCGTGAGCCCGACGACGCTGGAGTGGGGACACACCTATCGCCTGCACGTGCTCGACGTGGGCCTGGCCTGCTGTGCCGTCGAGTTCGTCGCCGCGGCCGCTCGACGCGACGAGATGGCCGCCCTCGGTGCGAGGCCATTCGCGCCGGAGCCGCGCGAAGCGGACGTGATGGTCGTGTCGGGGACCGTCACCGACAAGCTGGCGCCTCAGGTGAAGCGGCTCTACGACGAGATGCCGCCGGGCAGTTTCGTGATCTCGTTCGGCTCGTGCGCCAACTGCGGCGGGCCGTACTGGGACTCCTACAGCGTCACCAAAGGCGTCGACCAGCTGATCCCCGTCGACGTCTACATCCCCGGCTGCCCGCCGCGTCCCGAGGCGTTGCTCGACGGCCTCGCGCAGCTCCACGACCGGGTCACGACATGACCGAGGCTTTCGCCACGCTGACGCGTGACGTTGCCCCGCAAGAGTGGGTGGCGGCAGCGACAGCGCTGCGTGACGAGGAGGGCTACGACTTCTTCGACTGGTTGTCGGCGTACGACGACGGCGAGTCGGGCATCGCGGTCGTCGCACGCGTGTGGTCGGTGGCCGGTCGGCGCGGCGTCCTGCTGCGCACCCACGTGGCGCGCGACGGCGGCACACTGCCCACGCTGACCGGGGTGTGGGCGGGCGCTGCCTGGCACGAGCGGGAGACGCACGAGATGTTCGGCGTCGGCTTCGACGGCCACCCGGAGCTGCGCCCGTTGCTGCTGCCCGACGGTTTCGAGGGCAACCCGTTGCGCAAGGATTTCGTGCTCGCCTCGCGCGTCGCGAAGGAGTGGCCGGGGGCGAAGGAGCCCGGCGAGTCGGTGCCGGGCCGCAAGCGGCCCTTCGGGGTGCCGAGATGACGATGCCCGAGCGCAGCCGTGGTGCGATCGTGCTGCACGAGGACCGGTGTACCTCGTGCATGGTGTGCGCACGGGAGTGCCCGGACTGGTGCATCTACATCGACTCGCACAAGGAGACCGAGCCCGTCACGGCCGAAGGTGGGCGACCCAGGACGAAGCACGTGCTGGACCGCTTCGCGATCGACTACGCGTTGTGCATGTACTGCGGCATCTGCATCGAGGTGTGCCCGTGGGATGCGTTGTCCTGGTCGACGGACTTCGAGTACTCCGCCGTCGACGTGATCGGTCTCACCCATGAGCGGGACAGGCTGCGCGAGCCGGCGCCGCCTGGTCAGGTGAGCGCGGCGTACCGGGCCGAGTGAGCTCGCCGCCTTACGGTTGGGGTTGTGATCCGAACTCGGCTCTACCGGCAGGGCAAGTGCGTCAAGGAGAACTTCGACCCGGCGGAGATCTCCGATCACCTCGAGACCAAGGACGCCTGCGTCGTCTGGCTCGACCTCGACACGCCCGACTCGAACGACCTGCAGCTCCTCGCCGAGGAGTTCGGGCTCAATCCGCTCGCCGTCGAGGACGCGACGGCCGAGCGCCAGCGGCCCAAGCTCGACCACTACGACGACCACGTGTTCATCTCGCTGTATGACGTGTCGCTGGACGACGACGGGCAGGTCGTGCCTCACGAGCTCGCGATCTTCGCCGCGAAGCGCTACCTGATCACGGTCCGCAAGACGGCCGGCTACTCGATGGACCAGGTCGTTGCCCGCTGGGACGACAACGACGACCTCGCCAACCACGGTGTCGGCTTCCTGCTGTGGGGCCTGCTCGACGTGGTCGTCGACGCGCATTTCGACACGGTCCAGGCACTCGACGACCGGATCGATGCGCTCGAGGACCTGCTGTTCGAGCCGACCGAGACCGGTACGGCGGTCCAGCGGGAGTCCTACGACCTGCGCAAGTCGCTACTGCGGATCCGGCGGGTCGTGCTGCCGACCCGCGAGGTGCTCAACTCGCTGATGCGCCGTGAGAACGACCTCGTGGACGACGCACTCATGCCGTACTACCAGGACGTGTACGACCACGTGCTGCGCGCCGCTGACTGGACCGACTCGTTGCGCGATCTCGTTTCCACGATCATGGAGACGCATCTGACGATCCAGGGCAACCGGATGAACGAGATCATGAAGAAGGTGACGTCGTGGGCGGCGATCGCGGCCGTCCCGGCGGTGATCACCGGCTACTACGGCATGAACGTCTTCGTGTATCCGCATGCCGGCACCAGAGCCGGCGGCTACGCCGCGTTGGCGCTCATGGCCGGCCTGGTCGGCGTGCTCTACGTGGTGTTCAAGAAGAGCGACTGGCTCTGAGACGGTCTGCTCAGCGATAGTTGGTGAACTGCAGCGGGATGCCGATGTCCGCGCTCTTCAGCAGCGCGATGACGGCCTGCAGGTCGTCACGCTTCTTGCTCGAGACTCTGACCGTGTCGCCCTGAACGGCGGCCTGCACGCCCTTGGGTCCGTCGGTCTTGATCAGCTTGGTGATCATGCGGGCCTTGTCCGAGTCGATGCCCTGACGGATCTTCACCGCTAGCCGGGAGGTCCCGCCCGCAGCGGGCTCGGGGTCAGCGTGGTCGAGCGCTTTGAGCGACACGTCTCGCTTGACCAGCCGCTCCTTGAACACGTCGAGCACGGCCTTGACCCGTTCGTCGCTGTTGGCGGTGATCACGATCGCGTCGTCACCGCTCCAGCTGATCGACGCGCCCGTCCCCTTGAAGTCGAAACGCTGGCCGACCTCTTTCGCGGCCTGGTTCAGGGCGTTGTCGACCTCCTGCCGCTCGACCTTGCTCTCGACGTCGAATGACGAATCTGCCATCTGGCTTCGCCTCCTCAGGTGCGCCCGGGCACCGGCTATCCTGTCCGACGCGCGCACCCCTGGGTGCGACGGCGGGTTGCCCGAGTGGTCAAAGGGAACGGTCTGTAAAACCGTCGGCTCAGCCTACGTTGGTTCGAACCCAACACCCGCCACAGATTCGTCCTGCGGCTAGGCGCCGGCGTGCGTCGCGATGCGACCTTCGGCCCAGCTGCGGAACGCCGGATCGTCGTAGAGCGTGACCAGTTCCGTGGTCGACATCACCAGCATCGTGAGGTCGGACTGCGCGACCACGTCGGCGGATCGCAGCCCGCCCCACAGGATCACGGCCTCGCCGACGAAGTCGCCCGCGGTCCTGGTGGCGATGTGCCGACCGTCGTCGCGGATCTCCACCCGGCCCTCGGTGATGATGAACGCCTGGTTGCCGATCTGGCCCTTCCGGATCAGCGTCTCGCCCTGGCGCACGTGCACCTCGCACGACATCCGGTCGATCGACTGGCGGGTGCTCAGCGGCAGCTCACTGACGCCCGGCACGGTCGCCAGACGATCCAGCGGATGGTTGGGGATCGTCCGTTCTTGCATGCTCGCCTCCTCGCGGTCGGGTCGAGTGTCGAACCGCGCGGGCGTGCCGGCGAGGGATCGGGTCCGTACTGTCAGCGATCGGACAGTTGGGGAGGCGGCATCGGGGCGTTCTCAGGTAACCTCGTCGCCGCCGCCCCCTTAGCTCAGTCGGCAGAGCGTCTCCATGGTAAGGAGAAGGTCTACGGTTCGATTCCGTAAGGGGGCTC
>DASZRO010000041.1 GCA_035550055.1 Mycobacteriales bacterium
CGACGGTGGTCCACGTCGACGGCCGCCTCGCCTGGTGGCGGTCGATCCGGGCGGTCAGCTCCGCGTCGGCGTCGTCAGTCAGCAGCGTGGCGACGTACGTCACCGTCCCCGGCAGCCGCGCGGCCAGCGATTCGGCGACACCGGACTTCCCGGAACGGGTGCCGCCGAGGACGAGGATCAGCATTGCCGCGTCGTTCGCTCACGCTCGTCCCGCAGCCCGGCGACGATCGCGTCGTACGCCGCACACGCGACGCGGGCGCCCCACAGTGACCGCGGGCCGCCGTACGGGTGCGCCACGCCTTCGACTGGGCACAGCACCGTCACGGCGTCGGACGGGGTCCCGGTGCCTGCCACCGAGAAGTCGGCAAACGCCTGGCACTTCGCCTCGGTGACGGTCGCGACGAGGTTGACCAGACCGGCGGGTACGACGGGCTCCGGCAGGGCGACGACGACGTTGACCGTGCCCGGCGCCGGCGCGGCGTCCCGCATCCGGGTCGACTCGGCGCTCGGGTCCGCGGCCCAGGTCGGATCGCTCACGCCGACCGTGGCGGTGACCTCAGCGCCTTCGAACCTCGCGCGGTGGTGGCTGCGCACATTGACGGCGGTGAGCATGACGGTGCCGGATCCGGTCAGGCCGAGCGCGGCGGCGATCTCGGTACCGTGCGCGCCGATGTCGGCGCGGTGATAGCCCTTCGGGACCTGCGCGTTGATCACCCAGGCGGCGTCGACGAAGCCGCCGCCGATCGCCGCCGTCGACACGCAGCGCATCGGCGTGAGAAGCCGCCAGACCAGCGTCGACAGCTCGACGCCGTCCTCGGTGCGCGTGACCAGCTCTGGCGGCAGCCGCATCAGTACTCGATGCCCTTGCGCGCCCCGATGCCCTGGTCCAACGCGTGCTTCACCTTCGCCATCTCGGTGACGGTGTCGGCGATCTCGACGAGCTCAGGAGCGGCGTCGCGCCCGGTAATGACCACGTTGGTGCGGGCGTGCCGGCCCGTCACGGCGGTCACGACGTCGTCGACCGGCACCCACCCGTAGGTGATCGTGTAGGTGAGCTCGTCGAGGATCACCAGGTCGTAGTTGCCGCTGCTGAGCTTGTCCTTCGCGACCGCCCACGCATGGCGGTTCTTCGCGGCCGACTCGTCGAGGTCGGTCGACTCCCAGGTGAAACCGTCGCCGAGGGTGTGCCACTCGACACCGAGGTGATCCGCGAGCTTGCGCTCCCCGGTGTTCCACTTGCCGCCTTTGACGAACTGCACCACGACGACGCTCCAGCCGCGCGCCCACGCCCGGCCCACGACGCCGAACGCGGCCGAGGACTTGCCCTTGCCGTGGCCGGTGTTGACGATCACCCGGGTGATCGATCGGTCGGTGACCTTCTCGCTCATATCCCCTCCACGGAACGCGACATCGAACCCCAGCGACGGGACGTGACGACCAGGTGGCCGTCGTCGTCGACGACGCGCACGTCCGCGTCGTAGACCTCCGCCAGCACGTCGTCGCGCAGCACGTCGGTCGCCGGCCCGACCGCGACGAGCCTGCCGTGGTGCAGCAGCGCGAGCTGGTCGGCGAACTGCCCGGCGAGGGTCAGGTCGTGGACGACGGTGACGACGGTCAGCCCGCGCTCGACCCGCAGCTCGTCGACGAGCTCCATCGCATCGATGCGGCGGCCGAGATCCAGCGCGCTCGTCGGTTCGTCGAGCAACAGGACCGGTGCCTGCTGAGCGAGGGCTCGGGCGATCACGAGCCGCTGACGTTCGCCGCCCGATAGCGTGCCGAGCCGCCGTTCGGGATAGCTGCCGAGTCCCAACCGGGTCAGGATGCTGCGGCAGAGGTCGCGGTCGGCGGGCGAGGGCGCCTGAAGCAGCCCGAGGTGCGGCGTACGCCCGAGCAGGACGTAGTCCGCGACGGTCATGTCGACCGGAAACATCGGCTGCTGCGGCACGTACGCGACCAGCCGGGCGAGCTCACGGCGTCGCAGTCGCTGCGTGTCCGCGCCCGCGACTCGCACCGAACCGGAGAACGCGAGCAGCCGCGCCAGCGCGCGCAGGGTCGTCGTCTTCCCGGCGCCGTTCGGGCCCACCAGGCCGAGCCAGCCCTCCTTCGGTACGACGAGGCTCACGTCCTCGACGAGGACCTTGCCGGTCAGCTCGACTCGCAGTCGCTCGACCTCGATCACGACAGCGCCGACCGTGCTCTGCGCGACCGCAGGACGAACAGGAAGAACGGCGCGCCCGCAATCGCCGTGACGACTCCGAGCGGGATCTCACTCGGCGCCTGCACGGTCCGGGCGACGACGTCGGCGAGGATCAGGAACGCCGCCCCGGCGACCATCGACACCGGCAGCAGGATGCGGTAGCTCGAGCTGGTCGTCAGCCGGACCGCGTGCGGGACGATGATCCCGACGAAACCGATGAGACCGCTGACGGCAACCGCCGCGCCGGTGCCCAGGGTGGCGGTCGCGATCAGCGCGAGGCGCAGCTTGCCGGGATCGATCCCGAGGGTGCTGGCCTCCTCTTCGCCAACCCGCAACACGTCGAGTCGCGACGCCAGTGCGATCAGCAGCACAGCCGCGACGGCGGCGTACGGCGCGACGGTGCGCACGTCCGACCACGACGCGAGGGTGAGCTGTCCGAGCAGCCAGCCGTAGACGGTCTGGATGGTGGTCAGGTGCTGCTGGAGCAGGTAGGTCTGCACCGCGGTGAGCAGCGCTGCGACCGCGACACCGGCCAGGATGATCGAGGTGTTGCCGACGCCCACCGAGCCGGGGCCGGTGTCCCAACGGGTGGTGCTGCCCAGCGCGTAGGTGAGCACCACCGCGACGGACGCGCCGGCGAACGCCGCGACGGGCAGCAGCGCACCCGAACCGCCTGAGACGATCACGATTGTGGCGCCGAGCCCGCCGCCGGCGGCGACGCCGAGCAGGTACGGGTCGGCGAGCGGGTTGCGGAAGACGCCCTGGTAGGTCGCGCCGCCGCCGGAGAGCATCGCGCCGACGATCGCGGCCAGCACGACCCGTGGCGCGCGGATCTGCCACATGATCGCGCCGTCGACCGGGTCGACGTGGCCGTGAGGGACGAGCGGCAGGTGCTCGGCGATCCCGTTCCAGACCGTCGACAGCGAAAGCGATGTCGGACCGAGGGAGACGCCGACCGCCGCGGAGACCACCAACAGAACGATCGCGACGCCGAGCGCCCGCGGCAGACTCACCGAGCGGAGGTCGGCGTCGGCCGTCCGGTCGGTTGCCTTGGGCGAGCGCTCGGCGCCCCGAAGCTGCGTCACGTCACCGGCTTCCCGCGCTCACCGCGTCCGCGACCGTCTTCAGCAGCACCACGATCCGGGGTCCCCAGCGCGACGCGATGTCGTCGTTGAGGTCCACCACGTCGCCGTTCTTCACGGCGCTGATCTGTGTCCAGCCGGGTCGCTTCGCGACCTTCGCCGAGTTCTGCTGGCAGCAGATGGTGTCGGCCAGGAAGATGAAGTCCGGGTCGGCCTTGACGATGAACTCCGACGACAGCTGCGGGTAGCCGCCGCTTCTTGCCGCGCCGCTCGCCGAGTCGGCGATGCTGTGCAGACCGATCAGCTTCAGCAGCTGGCCGACGAACGTGTCCGAGGTGATGCTGTAGAAGTCCGGCGACAGCTCGTAATAGTACGTCAGCGGGGTCGAGCTCGGCTGCACCGACGCGACGACCTTCTGCAGCTGAGCCTTGATCTGTGCCGACTCCGTCGCCGCTTGCGTGACGTGACCGGTCGCTTGGCCGAGCTCGGCCATCTCGGTGTAGACGTCGTCGATCTTCGTCGCGGCGGGCAGCACCAGCACCGGGATCGACAGCGCCTTCATCCGTGTTGACAGGTCGTCCGAGCTGTCGGCGACGATCACCAGATCCGGTTGGAGAGCGGCGAGTGACTCGACGTTGAGCTGGATCTCGGACAGGTTCGTCTTCGGCGTACCGGCCGGGTAGTCGGAGTACTTGTCGACCGCCTTGACCTGGTCGCCGGCGCCGATCGCGTAGAGGTCCTCGGTCGCGGTCGGCGACAGCGACACGATCGAGGTCGGCTTGGACCGGATCGTGACGGGACCGTCGCCGGTCTGGATGGTCACCGGGAACGCCGAAGGCGTGGTCGCGGCCGACACCGTCGTACCGGGCGACGACGAGCCGCCACCACAGGCGACGGTGAGAGCGAGGCCGGCGACGACGCCGGCCGTGGACAGAGCTCGATGAGCTTTGATGGTCATCCTCCGTGGGTCGGGAGGACGAAGTGCGCCCGCCGCGACACGAAGGGAGTGTCGAAGCGAACCGCCCTTCCTCCGAGGGACAGTCGCTCGACGCAAGTCAGGTGGTCGGTCTCGTCCCCGAAGGGCATCACCGTTGCGGGACAGCGCCGGATTCACACCGGCTTCCCCGACTGACGCCATCCCGGCGTCGTGGACGCCTGGATGGGCGAACTCTATGCCGGCGCACGTCGCGTCGGCAACGCGCGGTCAGCCGTCGGATGAGATCGCGGCGATGGCCTGATCGGCGACCCACGTCGCGGCGGGCGCGAGCGCGGGGTCGTCGGCGTAGCTCGTGTGTACGGCGGCGCCTGCCTTCTCACTCGACGGCGCGGGGTAGAGCCGGTGTGCGTTGAAGTCGCAGACGATGTCGCCCGCGTTGCAGATGTTCGCGGTGGTGGCGGGGCGCAGCACGTCCTTGCCGTTGTTCTCCTTCAGCCAGGTGCGCACCCCCTCGCCGCCGCTCGTCGCCGTACCGAACTGCTTCGCCTTCGTGTTCGGGATGCGGTCGCCGTCGGCCAGCAGGATCGTGCCGACGATCCGGGCCGCGACTGCGGGGAATTTGTTGGCGAGCCGCCACTCGGTCTGGTGCGTGACCATCGCGCCTTGCGAGTAGCCGGCGAACATCAGGTAGCTGTGCGGGCAGAAGTAGCTGACCATGCGCGCGTCTTTGACGGCGGTCGTGACGCCGGCCTTGATGCTGGCGAGGTACGGCGTGACGTTGTGGTCGTAGTACCAGGAGATGGCGCCGGACTCGTTGCCCGACGTGATCATCGACTCGAGCTTCGCGGTCTCCGCGGCCGACGGGATGAAGTCGTTGACCGAGTCCGCGCGGTAGCTGTCAGCGACGGTCTGCGTCGTGAGGCTCGCGGTCGCGAGAGTGCTCGTCACGGTTGTGGCGAGGGCGGACACCTCGGCGCCGAGGCCGTCGCTGCCGCCCGCCTCACCCGATCCGCGCGCACCGATGACGTACACCTTCGCGCACGTCGATGCCGCCGTGGCGGCACTGCCGGTCGAGCTCGGGGCTGCCGCAGCGGCGGCGCCGGTAGCCGCAAGCGTCCCGGCCAGCGCCACGGGCACAGCGAACCGCACCGCGCATGGCGCGAACCGCACCGCGCGCAGCGTCCACCTCACCCCGCTCACGCTTCCTCAACGATCAACGGGCGCCCGAGCAACGTCCCCCGTCGTACCCGAAGTAGCACACAGAGCGGTGCCCGAACCGGACATCCGGGGGCGTATCGGGGCACCGACGGGGACGTTGTGTGCTACTTCGGGGAAGGGGCGGGGCGTCAGGGGCAGGCCAGATCGCCGTGGACCGTCACCGACTTCTCGGTCACGAGGGTGTCGGTGAGGACCAGGCCGTCGGTGTCGAAGGTCTTGCCGTGGATCTTGATCCTGGTCCCGGGCTTGGTCGAGAAGATCCCGCCCTTCGGGCCCTTGAAGTTGAGCTCGGTCCTGGACACGCTGCCGAGGTAGCCGCTCGAGTCGTCGCCGTCGATGGACGCCTGCACCGAGCCGACGTGGCCCTTGGTGCACAGGTTCATCGTCAGGACTCCGTTGAAGTCGCCGTCGAAGCTCGCCGAGCCGGGCGGCAGAGTCGCGGCGCTCGCCGTGGCGGTCGGTGAGTGGGTCGCCGCCGGGGTGGTGCCGCCGCTGCACCCGGCGAGGACCAGCGGGCTGACAACGAGTACGCCGAGCGTGGCGGTGCGCAACCTCATGCGGTGATTGTTGCCTAGCCCGCCCGCCGCAGCCCTTCCAGCACCGGCCGGGCGAAGGTGTGGCCGCGGCGTACCAGGTAACCCGTCCCGTGGCGCATCAGCCACCACGCCTGTCGCGCGTTGGGCGCGCGTTCCGGTGGCGGCGCCACCGCGAGGTGTGGTGCGGGCAGCGCGCCGAGCAGGTCGGCAGCTGCCGCCGCGATCGCGACGTGGCCGTAGCCGCTGGGATGTACCCGGTCCGGCGACCACGCGCAGCGCAGCTGCAGATCGGGTACGCCGGCGAGGTCGAGCAGCCGGACCTGAGGGGTGGCGGCGGCAGTCGCCGCGATCACGTCGTTGGCGATCGCGAGCCGGCTGGCGACAAGGCGGCGTACCCGGCTGGGCACCCAGAGGAAGCGCGACGGGTCGGGCAAGGTGGCGACCATGACGTGGTCGGCACGCCACCGGATCCCTTCGGTGATCGCGGTCATCTCCTCCGCCAGCCGGGACGAGTCGAAGCTGCCGCGGCAGACGTCGTTCAGCCCGATCAGCACACCGCCGAGCGTGCAACGCGGCACCTGCGGCAGCTGCTTGTCGCGCACGTCGCGCATCGTCGCTCCGGCGACGGCGAGGCAGACCGGCTCGAG
>DASZRO010000042.1 GCA_035550055.1 Mycobacteriales bacterium
GTGATCTGGCTGACCATGAGCACACCGACCACCGCGTAGACGACGACAGTCAGCACGAGGTCGGTGCGGATCAGCGTGTCCTGGCTGATCGAGTCGTCGCGCGAGAGCAGGTAGGCCGCCAACTGCATCAGGCCGCCGAACCCGATCGACGCGCTGACCAGGGTCAACGCCCGATGCGACAGCAGCCGGCCGTCGGTGCCGACGTCCGTCAGCGGCTGAGGCGCTGCGTGGGGCCAGGCCGAAACCGCCGCGGGGAGCGCATCAGGGACCGGCGGGGGACTGACCGGCGGCAAGAACAGCAGGTAGCACGACGTGCACCACTTGGCCTCACGCGGTGACTGAGCGCCGCATTGGGTGCAGGTCTGCACTACGTCCCATCGACTGCTTCGCGCGACGCCTTGATTCGCCGAACCCTACGCAGGTACGCCGGTCAGGGCGCTCGGGAGCAACCTTCGCAGCCTCGACGAAAATGGCGGTGGCGGTGGGATTTGAACCCACGGAGGAGTTGCCCCCTCACACGCTTTCGAGGCGTGCTCCTTCGACCGCTCGGACACGCCACCGGCGAAGAGCCTAGCCCGACCGCGCATCGGCGCCGCCCGCGAGGCGCCGGCTATTTCAGCCAGATCAGCTTGCTGGCGTTCGCGGCGCCGTCAGCCATCACCACCACCGGCTGGGGTCCGATCAGCCCTTGCGGGGAACCCTTGATCCGCAGCGTCGCCTCGACCGTCGCGGGCAGCCCGATCCGCTGGATCGTCGCGGACGTGCACGGCCCGAAGTCGGGGCAGTTGGCCAGGAACGCGAGGTCACCGATCGTGGTGGTGAGCACCTGCCCCGCGCCGTACATCGACCCGAGGGCGGTCTTGCGAATGGCGAGCGTCGACGGGTCGATCTCCGAATACTTGATGTGGGCACCGTCGCCGACCGACGCGAGGACCAGCCCGTCGACATAGGACAAGCTCGACTCGGCAAACGTCGCCGCTTTCGTCGACGCAGTCTTGCCGCTCGGCGTGACCCGCGCGATTCGCCCCGCGGTCGTCACGTAGAACAGGTCCCCGGCGCCATCGATCACCGGGTTGCTGATCGAGTCGGCCTTGCTGGCCAGAACCCGCGGCGCCTTCCCGACTTGCAGCTCCTCCATGACGGAAGGGCCCTTCGCCGCCGCCGACTGCGCCTCGACCCACACGACGAGACCCGTGCCCTTGGCCCGCCCGGCGACCAGGTCGGACACCGGCGCAGCTCCGGTCACGCTCCATCGCGCGAGCTGGGAACCGGCCGGGCTGTACGCCGTCACGTCCGTCACGGTCTGGGCGACGACCGCGCCGCCGCCGACCGTCAGACCGAAGAACTGATGCGTCACGTCGGCGAAGTCGCTCGGCGTGCCGCGATCCTTCACCTCGTAGAGGCTCGACCCCGACGCGTAGTAGACCGTGCCGTCCGGCGCTTCGGCGATGAACGGTCGTTGATCGACAAGCCCTTCGACCGCCGGCGTCACCGTGTCGGTGAACGAGACCGAGATCGGTGCCTTCGGCGAACCGCTCGCCGCGGCCGGCTCCAGGTTCGCCAGCAGCAACCCGCTGGCGCCGATCGCCAGCGCTGCCACCTTGATCGTGGTCGTCCTCATAGCGTCTCCCCCGCTTGTTCGGCTAAGCCTGCCCCAACCCCACCAGCTGCGGCGTGCTGCCGGCAGTCATCTCCAACACGATCGGATCAGGTCCCATCACCGCCGCGCCGTACGGGACGGACAGCTGAGGACCTTGGCTGTCCGGCAGCGTGATGCGGCGTACGCCGGTCTTCGTGCAGTAGTTCGTCGTCCCGCACTCGTTGTCCAGGGACAACGCCCCGATCGAGGTGATCGCAAGATCGGCGTAGTCGCCGGCGTGACCGCTGTGTGAGCTGATCACGCCGAGCGTCGCAGGGTTGATCTCGTCGATCACCGTCGACACGTTGTCGATCTCCGCAATCAGCGTGCCACCGACGTAGGCGAGGGTCGCCGCCGAGTACGCCGAGTCCGCGCTCTTGGCGACCGTACCGGTGGGAGACACCCGGTCGAGCCGACCGTCGAAGCCGACGAAGAAGGCATCACCCGCACCGTCCACCGCGAGGTCGATCGGTGCGGCGCGGGTGGTGATCGTCCGCAACGAATGCCCGACCTGCAACTCGTAGAGCGTCGCCGGCGCCAACCCGGAGGCACTTGCCAACGGGTCGATCAGCGACCAGATCACGTTGCCGCTGATCTGCAGCGAGGGCGCGTAGCCGCCCGCTTGTTCGACGTCCCAGTCGCCGACCCGCTTCCCGGTGTAGCGGTCGTAGGCGACCACGTCGGTCGGCGTCTCCACCACGAGCATCGACGCGCTCGCCGCGAGCGCGTAGATCCGATCTCTGACGTCGACGGCTGCCCGCGTCTGCTCGCCCAGCGAGCGGTAGACGGTCGTTCCGTGGGCGAAGAACACGACACCGTCGGGTGCCTCGGCGACCAGCGGCGCGCGGAAGCGGCTGGTGACGTGCTTCGGCAGCTGGTACTGGTAGCGCACCACGAGGCCGTTCGCAGCGACCGGTTTCGGCGTCTTGGCAAAGCCGGCCGGCGTGCCAAGCGCCACCGCCGCCGCGGCGACGGCCAGGACCAGCACCTGGCGGCGCAGCGCTCGCTTCATCGACTCTCCCCTGTCCGCACGAGACGATGATCCTCGCTGATCAGCGCCGCGTCAGGAACCAGGCTGCCAGTATCTGCGAGCAGTCCTCGGCCATGACGCCACCGACGACCTCCGGCCGATGGTTGAGGCGGCGGTCGCGCACCACGTCCCACAGCGAGCCCGCCGCGCCCGCCTTGGGATCGACCGCGCCGTAGACGATGCGATCGAGCCGGGACAGGACCGCGGCGCCTGCACACATCGTGCAGGGTTCCAGCGTCACGACCAGCGTCAGGCCGTCGAGCCGCCACGAGCCGCGCACCTTCGCAGCCTCGCGGATCGCAAGCACTTCGGCATGTGCCGTCGGGTCGCCGTCGCGCTCCCGCGCGTTGTGGCCCTGCCCGATCACCGCACCCGTGTCGTCGACGACGACCGCGCCGACCGGCACGTCGCCGGCCACCTCGGCGAGACGCGCCTGATCGATGGCCCGCAGCATCGCGGCGGCGTAGGGAACTGCGATCACGTCGACTTGCCGGACCGGCTACTCGCCGCGGAGCTTCTCCAGCACATCGAGACATCCTGCCGACTCGCAGACGGCCGCGATGATGTCGGCGGGCAGCGCACCCTCCTCGGCGCACAACGCGAGCAGCCGCGACGCAGACGTACCGAGATCGCTGAGCAGTCCCGCGTCACCCGCTGGATCCCCGTCGGCGAGTGCCGTCGAGTCCTCGTCGTCCGCGACGTCGTCTTCGTCGTCCTTGTCGTCGTCGTCAGTCGCGACGCCCACCTCGATCGCACCCTCGGCAAGAGCCGACGCGATGTCGCTGGACCCGACCGCTCGCGCGTCCGAGACGAACACGCGCGGGTCGCCGTCGGCGTCGAGGCGCAGCACCGCAAACCACTCGTCGTCCTGCTCGACGAAGAGCAGACCGGTGTCGGCCTCGTCGCCGATGACCTCGCGCACCAGCTCGACCACGCCGTCGAGGTCCTCGACCTCGTCGAGGGACACGTCGTCGCCGAACCAGGCCGAGTCCACGCGGGCGAACGTCGAAGCCACGTACGTCACCGCGGGCACCTCACAGTCTCGATGTTGTCGTTGCTGATCGTCACTGAGTTGCTGACTCCAACGCGCGATCGTAGACGTCGGCGAAGCCGAGTCGACCGGCGACGCTGAGCAGCATCTCGTCGGCGTAGGCGTCGAGATCGTCGAGCAGCACGCTGAGCCCGAGCTCGTCGAGGCCGAGATCGGCGAAGATGCCGATGTCACCGGCCGGCCAGATGTCCTCGACGCCCTCGTCGTCGGGTGCGTCGATGCCGAGCCGGTCGGTGACCTGCCGAGCGAGGTCCCACGCCACGGCGGCGGACACGTCGGAGAGCATCATCCGGACTTCACCGCCGCAGACCCGCAACGCGACGAAGAACTCGTCGGCCACGTTGACCAGCGCGATCGCGCCGTTGTCGGCAGGCTGCTGGCGCAGGACGCCGATCAGCGCGTCGAGGTCGTCAGTGATCCGCTCGGGGAGTACGTCGGAGACCCAGCGGCCTGCTTCCCGATACACGACGACGGCGACCGTCTCGCGGGTCTGACTGCCCATCGCCGTCGCCTCCTTGCCGCAATAGCGGCATGGTGGCAGATCGAAACGGCGCCGCCAATAGCCGAGATTCGGCGCGGTCAGCCAGGTGTGTCAGCGTCCTCGATGGGTACGCCGCCAAGTCGGCTCGGCCGACCCGTGCCGATCAGTGAAAGCTTCCATGCGCGTCGGCACGACTGGCACCACCACGCACCGTGCTGGTCGGCGTACGGCTGCAGATCCTCGTCCCCGCAGTACGGGCAGTAGAACGGGACCGCACGCTGGCTCATGCGGCGAGCCCTACTGGACCAGGGCTTCGTCGGCGCGCCGGACCCAGGTCGCGAACCGCTCCCCGTCGGCCCGGTCGGCCAAGTAGTTGCGGAGCACCCGCTCGACGTAGTCGGGCAGCTCGTCGGCACGCACCTTGAGCCCACGCAGCTTGCGCCCGACACCCGCGTCCTCGCCGAGTGCGCCACCGAGGTGGACCTGGAAGCCCTCGCCGTCGTCGACGATCATGCCCTTCAGCCCGATGTCGGCAACCTGGAAACGAGCACAGGCGTTCGGGCACCCGTTGACGGCGATCTGGATCGGGGTGTCGAAGTCGGGCAACCGCTTCTCGAGCTCGTCGTAGAGCTCGATCGCACGCGCCTTCGTCTCGACGATCGCCAACTTGCAGAACTCGAGCCCGGTGCAGGCGAGCGCGCCACGTCGGAACGCGGACGGGTTCACCGGCAGGTCGCGAGCCTCGAGCGCACCCACCAAGGCGTCGACGTTCTCGTCCGCGACGTCGAAGATGATCATCTTCTGCTCGACCGTGCACGCCACCCGGCCGCTGCCGTGACGCTCGGCGAGGTCCGCCAGCGCCATCAGCTCGGTGCCACTGCTGCGACCGGTGCGAAAGGCGAATCCGACGTAGTTCGCGCCGTCGCGCTGCTTGTGCACCCCGACGTGGTCGCGCGCACCCGGCAGCGGGACCGCCTCCGGGCCGTTCTCCAGCTTGTGCCCGACGAAGTCCTCGCTCTCGAGGATCTCGCGGAACTTCTCCACGCCCCAGTCGTCGACGAGGAACTTCAGCCGGGCGCGGTTGCGGGAACGGCGGTAACCCCACTCGCGAAAGACCTTGGTGACACCCGCCCACACCTCGATGGCGTCCTCCGGCGGGACGAACACGCCGAGCCGTTGCGCCAGCTTCGGGTTGGTGGACAGGCCACCGCCGACCCAGAGGTCGAAGCCGACGCGTCCGTCCTCGTGCCGCACCCCGACGAACGACACGTCGTTGATCTCGTGCAGCGTGCAGTGATGGGAGCAGGCGCTGATCGCGGTCTTGTACTTGCGCGGGAGGTTCGAGAACTCCTTGTTGCCCAACGCGAACGCGTTGACCGCGAGCAGCGTCTCGGTCGCGTCGAAGATCTCGTCGGCCTCGACCCCGGCAACCGGACAACCCAACATGTTGCGAGGCGTGTCGCCGCAAGCCTCGCCGGTCGACAGGCCGACCTCTTCCAGCCGCCGCCAGATCTCGGGTACGTCCTCGATGCGGATCCAGTGCAGCTGGACGTTCTGACGGTCGGTGATGTCGGCGTAGTCGCGCCCGAACTCCGTCGCGATGTTCGCGATGACGCGCAGCTGCTGGTTGGACAAAAGCCCGCCCGGGATGCGCACCCGCATCATGAAGTAGGAGTCGTCGAGCTCCTCCGGCTCCAGGATCGCCGTCTTGCCGCCGTCGATGCCCTGCCGGCGCTGCGTGTAGAGCCCCCACCAACGCATGCGGCCGCGCAGGTCCGAGGCGTCGATGGAGTCGAACCCCTGCTTGGAGTAGATCGTCTCGATCCGGGCGCGAACGTTGAGGCCGTCGTCGTCCTTCTTCATCCGCTCCTGCGGCGTCAACGGCTCCAGATGGCCCATGGCCCACTGGCCCTGGCCGGCGCTTCGGCGTGCTGGCGGCATGAAACTGACGACTTCCTGGTTGAGGGAACGAGATCGAGACGACGGTGTCTCGGCAGGTTGGACGGGCTGGTGACGTGACTCCCGTGCTATGGCAGACTACTCGTATGTCCTCACCGCTGCTCTTGGTGGCGCGGCTGCACGTAGACCTGCAGCGCGTCACGAGTGCGGCGTGTCGCATGCGCTGAGTTCACGCGCCCGCGACCCTTCTAGCTTTCGAGGACCTCATGACTGCCCCTGTTGACGGTGTGTTGTCGTTCCTGCACGACGACACCACCGCTCTGGAAGATCTCTACGACGAGTCCGACGGTCTGCAACACCTCGCGCAGCATGCCGGAGTGGCGCTGGAAGGCGCGACCGCGCAGGAGATCATGCGCTGGGCGGTCGACCGCTTCGGTCAGCGCTTCGCCGTCGCGGCGTCGATGGCGGACGGCGTGATGGCTCATCTCGCCGGCACGGTGTCGCCCGGCGTCCGCGTGCTGTTCCTGGACACCGGCTACCACTTCGCCGAGACCCTCGGCACGGCCGACGCGGTCGAGGCGACCCTGCCGATCGACCTGGTGCGGGTCAAGCCGCACCTGACGGTCTGCGAGCAGGATGCCGCGTTCGGCGAGGATCTGTTCGCGCGCGATCCGGACCTGTGCTGCGCGATGCGCAAGGTCGCTCCGTTGACGAAGGCGTTGGCGCCGTACGTCGCGTGGGCGTCCGGCATTCGCCGCGACGAGACCGAGACCCGCAAGGGTGTCCGCGTCGTCGAGTGGGACGACAAGCACCAGATGGTGAAGGTCAACCCGATCGCGGCGTGGACCCAGGACGACGTCGACCGCTACACCGCGGACAACAACGTGCTGGTCAACCCGCTGATCTCCGAGGGCTACGGCTCGATCGGCTGCGCCCCGTGCACGCGCAAGGGCGAAGGCCGTTCCGGGCGCTGGCTGGGCATGCCCAAGGTCGAATGCGGGTTGCACGAGTAGCAGCCTCGACGCTGCTCCTCGTGACACATGCGGCCGCTGGTCCTCGCCGCTCACGGCAGCGCTCATCCCGGGCACTCAGCGGTCCTGCGGTGGGTGGCGGATCGCATCGTCGGCGCCAGACCTGACCTCGACGTGCGGATCGGGTTCCTCGGCCACGACGAGCCCCGCCTGGCCGACACGGCGACTGCCGGCGCGGTCGTCGTGCCGATGCTGCTCGGGTCGACGTTCCATCTGAGCACTGACGTGCCGGCCGCCGCCGGTGACGCGATCCTTGCCGAGCCGATCGGTCCTGACCCGCGGCTGGCCGCAGTGCTCGCGGACCGGCTCCGCGAAGCCGGATGGAGCGCCGGCACCCCAGTGACGCTCGCGGCCGCAGGCACCGCTCAGCTCGACACCGCAGCTCGGCAGCTCGCGGACGTCCTCGGTGTGACGGTCACTGCGGCCATGGCAGGCAACGCGGACGCGGACTTCCCGGCGCTCGCTGACCTCGAACCGGAGGCGGTGGCGACGTACCTGCTCGGGCCGGGGCACTTCGCCGAGATCGTCGCCGGCTGCGGCGCACCCGTCGTGAGCGCGCCGATCGGCGCCGACCCCCGGGTCGCCGAGGTCGCGATGGGCAGGTACGACGCGGCGCTCCCGCTGTTCTGAGCGTTGCGTGACTAGGGCGAACCCACCCGGATTCGCCATGGATCACACCGGTTCGCCCACGCACGATGAACGCATGCTCAGAGGAGTCGCCACCGCACTGGTCATGACGGGCGCCGTCGCGACGATGCGCGTCATGTATTGGCTGCTCACCAACCAGGCGCTGGCCCAGGAGGTCGAGTGATGTCCGTGTTGCTTCCCGCCGGCAGCGAGCACCTCCGTCAGCGCGACGTGATCCGCGAGCTCACCCGCTTCCCGAGCGTGCTCTGGCTTCCGGCCGCCGTCGCAGGCCTCGTCCTGATCGGCCTGCATTCGCTGGTCGCGATGGCGCTGTGCGCCGTGCTGTTCTCGACCGCGGCGACGGTGTACAGCGTGCACCGCGCCTGCGCTCGCGCGGCTCGACGCGACGCGGTTTCGCTCGTCCCGCGGCAGCGACTGGCACACGACCGCGCCGGGACGACCCTGCCCGACCGCATCGACGTCGGCTAGTCCCTCATCTGGCGATAGCCGGGGTGGACCCCGGCAGTGAGTCCCTGGTCGGCAACCAGTCGCTCGAGGAGGCCACGAAGCGTCTGACGCTCGGCCTGGCTCAACGAGCGCAACAGGTCCTCCTCTGCGGCCTTGCCGAGCTCGGCCAGACGTCGCATCACCTTCGTGCCGGCCGCGGTCAGATAGAGCCGATGCACGCGTCGGTCGCGCTCGTCGCGACGTCGCTCGACGAGGCCCGCTGACTCCAGATCGTCCACGAAGCCGACCACCCGGCTCGGCGGCAGCCCGAACTCGTCGGCGAGCGACTGCTGGCTGCGGCCGGGCCCGAACGTGATCGCCCGAAGCAAGCCGACGTGCGGCGGCGTGATGCCGAGCGCCTCGATGCGCCGAGCGAAGCTGATCGCCGAATGAGCACCGAGAGAAGAAAGCAGGAACCCGGTACCGATCACCTCGGGGACGGCGGCAGGATCGGAGCCAGCGCCATCCGCCCGGCTGTCCGCCACATCACAGATAATACACTTGCCGAATCATTCTCAGTCTGAAAGATTCTGCGGCTGAGGTTTCCCAGCAGACATCGACAGGGCGGGCAGACAGATGAGTACGGGATCGATCACCGAGGCAGTCGAGCCGACGAACGGCTTCGGCCGGCTGGCCGCCTTCGTCCTGCATCACCGCCGATGGGTGATGATCGGCTGGCTGGTCATCTTCATCGCGGGCGCGGCGTCGACGAGCAGCGTGCAGAAGCGGCTGTCCATCGACTTCTCGCTGCCCGGGCAGCCGGGCTATGAGACCGCGCAGCAGCTGACGAAGCTGTACGGCCCGAACGGCACGCTCGGGGAGACCTCGATCGCCGTGATGACGGCGCCGGCCGGCGAGCAGGCCGCCGACCAGAGCGCGGCGCTGGACAAGATGGCGAACGCGGTCGACACCTCGATGCCCGGCACCCGGGTCGTCGACTACGCCAACACCCACGACTCCCGGTTTATCGGCACCAACGGCCGGACCACGATCGCGCTGCTGTTCACGAAGCTGCCCGGCTCGTTCTCCGACGATCCGACCAAGAAGCTCAAGACGGCGGTGGCGGCAGCACTGCCCGGCTGGCAGACGGGGATCACCGGCGAGCAACAGCTCGCCTCGGGCGGCAACACCGGCGGGCCCGGCGTGTTCACCGAGACACTCCTCGGCGCCGGCGGAGCGCTCATCGTGCTCGCCTTCGTCTTCGCCTCGCTGCTGGCCTTCCTGCCGCTGCTCGTTGCGATCGTGTCGATTCTCACGACGTTCCTCGTCGTACTCGGCTTGACCACCATCACCGAGGTGTCGTTCATCGTCGAGTTCCTCGTCGGCCTGGTCGGCCTCGGGCTCGGCATCGACTACAGCCTGCTGTTCGTCACCCGATGGCGCGAGGAGCACGAGCACGGCCTCGACAACCACGCTGCCGTCATCCGCGCCGCAGAGACTGCCGGACGCACCGTGGCCGTCTCGGGCATGACGGTCGCCATCGGCCTGCTGGCGCTCATCGTCTTGCCGGTCCCGGGACTGCGCAGCGTCGGCATCGGTGGCGTGCTCATCCCGCTGATCTCGACCTTCGTGGTCCTCACCCTGCTGCCGGCGCTGCTGGGCGGCATCGGGCCACGGGTCGACTGGCCGCGGATCCGCCACGAGGCGACCGCCAGCCGGGCCTGGACCGGCTGGGCGAGGGGCGTGGTGAACCAGCGCTGGGCGGGCGCAGGAGTCGCCGTCGTCATCCTCGGCGTGATGCTGTCACCGGTCTTCGGGCTCAAGGTGGGCGAGACCAGCGTCAATGCGTTGGCCAAGACGGGCACGGCGCACGCCCTCTACGAGCAGATGACGGACAACGGGATCAGCCCCGGAGCGCTCACCCCGTTGGAGGTGCTCACCAAGACCGCCGACGCACCTGCGGTGCTCCAGGCGATGAAGTCGACGTCCGGGGTGTCGATCGCGACCCTGCCTGACGGTCCGGTGGCCAACCGGGACGGCTACTCCGACGTCATCGTCGTCCCGAACGTCGTGACCGCCAACAGTCAGACGCTCGCACCGGTCCGCGCCGTACAGGCCGCGGTGAAGCCGATCAGCGGAGTGGTCGGCGTGGCCGGCGACGGCCCGACCCAGCAGGACTACATCCACGCCGTCTACGGCAACTTCCCGCTGATGTTCAGCGTCATCGCGATCATCACGCTCATCCTGCTGACCCGGGCGTTCCGCTCGCTGACGCTCGCCATCAAGGCGGTTCTGCTCAACGTGGTGTCGATGGGTGCGACGTTCGGCCTGCTGACCTACTTCTGGCAGAACGGCCACGGCTCCAACGCCGTGTTCGGGATCCCGGCGACGGGCGCCATCACGTTCTGGGTGCCGCTGATGGTGTTCGCGTTCCTGTTCGGGCTGTCGATGGACTACGAGGTGTTCATCCTCAGCCGCATCCGCGAGGAGTACGACGCCGACCCGCATCACGGCGGCACCAACGGCGCGGTCATCCGAGGTCTCGGCCGGACCGGCCGGCTCGTCACGAGTGCCGCGTTGATCCTGTTCCTCGCGTTCGCCGCCCTTGCCTCGGGCCCGGAGACCGACATCAAGGTCCTCGGGACCGGACTAGGCGTCGGCATCCTGCTCGACGCCACCGTCGTGCGCGCCATGCTGGTCCCGGCCCTGATGTCCCTGATGGGCAAGTGGAACTGGTGGCTGCCTCGCCCGCTCGCCCGAGCCCTGCGGGTGGAGTCGGGCCCGGCGGCGACGCCGGCGGTGGCGCCGGCTAGCTGACCGATACGCCGACCCCGCCACGGGTGGTCGCGCCGTAGCGCGCCTGCTCCGCGGCGAGGTCGAGCGGACCGATCCGCTTGCGCGCGGCTCGCGCCTCGTCGGTCAGCAGCTCCGCCGGGATCAGCCAAGCGATCTCGAGCTCGATGCCGTCCGGGTCGCGGGCGTAGAGGCTCTTGGTCGTGCCGTGATCCGACGACCCGACCAGGCTGCCCGCGGCGGCCAGGACACCCGCGAGCCGGTCGAGCTCCGCCAGAGTGTCGACCTCCCACGCGAGGTGGTAGAGCCCGACCGTGGCTCGCCCGGCGAGCGACGGGCCCGCCGCGGGCCCGATTGCGAACAAGCCGAGATCGTGGTCGTTGGTCGACCCGGGGGCCCGCAGAAACGCCGCCCCGGTGAAGCCGTCCGGAGTCATCTCCGAGATGGGCGTGAACCCGAGCAGTCCGACGTAGAAGTCGAGGCTCGCCGCGAGGTCGCGGACGTAGAGCACCGCGTGGTTGAGCCGGACGATCGCCATGACCCGACGTTACGCGGATCGCGCGCCGAGGAACGGGGCAGACCGCTCGACCGGTTACTTCATCGCGTAGTAGCGCACGCCGTCCCGCTCGCTCATCGTCGCGCGCCCCTGCGCGACGAGCAGCTGAAGATGGGCACCGGTCTCGCACACCGCGAGGAACTTGTTGAACGTGTCGAGCTCGGCAAGGGTCCGCTCGCGCCGCGTCCACGTCACCTGGGAGGCGACGTCGATCGCCTTCTCGGCGCCGCGGGCGACGACGTCAGCCATGACGTCGAGGCGAACCCGGTGATGCTCGACGAGCTCGTCGACCCGCGCGTGGGTGCTGGCAGCGACCGGACCATGCGCCGGCAGCAGCATCGCGTCGGGACGCGCTCTGACCAGCGCGAGCGAGTCGAGGAACGCGCCGAGGGGGTTCGGGGTGCCGGCCGGCTCGAAGCCGATCGACGGGGTGATCGTCGGGAGCACGTGGTCGCCGGCGAACAGCAGCGATGCGGGCGTGTCGTAGAAGACGACGTGCCCGCGGGTGTGGCCCGGCGTGGGGACGACCTCCAGGGAGCGTCCGTTGACCGGGAGCACTTCGTCGCCCTGCAGCCACTCGTCGGGAAGCTCCCACTCCGCCGGGTCGCTCTTCGGGCGGTTCCCCGACATCGCGGCCGCGATTTCGTCGGCTCCCAGCGCGCGCAGCAAGGCGACCTGCTCCTCGGCGGCTTTGCGGCCCGGTCGGCTCACCGCTTCGAGTGACCATCGCTCCTCGGCGCCGAGAGCCACCGGCGTACCGAACTCACGGCGCAGATGGATCGCCTGGCTGTAGTGGTCGCGATGCATGTGCGTCACCAGAAAGCGCCGGACGTCGCCGAGCTCCGCGCCGAGTTCGGCGAGCGCCCCGGCCAACAGCTCGCGAGCGTCTGCCACGGCCCATCCGGAGTCGATCAGGACGGGCCCGTCGGGCCCGGTTACGGCGTAGACGTTGACGGCGCGCAGGCCGTCGTTGGGCAGCGGCAGCGGGATGCGATGCACCCCCGGGACGACCTCATACACGCCGGGAGCCGTCCAGTCGGTGCTCGTCGCCACGGATCTTTCTTACACGACCTCGAAGGTGGGGCTGGTGCCGGTGAACGCGGTGAGCCGGGCGGCGTCGTCGCTGGCGTCGCCGTGGTAGCGAATCCGGTACTGCCCGGGTACGGCGCCGGCCGGCACGTCCCAGACGACGGTGACCCGTGACCCGCCGTGGTGCTTGCGCCAGTGCAGCTTGGTCTCCCAGTCGCCGTCGTCGGCCACCCGGCTCCACGCCCCGTCGGTGAGGCGCTCCACCTCGAGATAGGTGCCGCCCCGACGCAGGTCGTTGTTCGGGTTCGCGCCGGCGAATGCCACCTCCACGGTGTCACCGGCCGCGTAACGGCTGCGCGGCGCCGACAGCACGTCTCCGAACGCTCGCCCAGCTGCCTGCTGGTCGGCCTTCGGCGCGGCCAGTGGCCGGCGCCGGTGCGACAAATCGGGCGGCGGCGTGCCGCGCTCGACCGGCCGGCCGTCGCGCATTGCGGTAGCCAGCTTGACCGCGGTCTGGGTGAGCGCCGGGCCCTCCCACCGGCCGAACAGCGTGCTCCCGCCTTCGTAGCGCTGCTCCTCGTACTCCTCGGGAGTCGTGACGTAGTGGATGTAGGCGTTGCTGTAGCCGGCGACCAGCACGTCCGCAAGATCCGCACCCAGGACCGCGGCGACCTCCCGGCGCATCCGCAGACCGGCGGTGATCGTGACTTCGCCCGGGATCCCGATCAGGTGGAGCCGGCCGATCCGCAGCAGCTGCACCGGCACCCGCTCCTGGACGAATGGGCCCAGCCGGTTGAGCAAGCCCCCCGGCAGCACGATCCCCTTCGGCGCCTGCGCGTCACGCAGCCTCGGTGAGGCCCGGTAGACGACGTGCCGCGAGAACGCGTCGATGATCCGGTTGCGTCCCTGCTTGAAGCCCGGAAAGCCCTTGCCTTCGTCAGTGCCGGCGAGCGCCGCGGCCGCCCCCATCACCCGGCTCGTCCGATGCACCCGGCCGTCGCCGGTGAACTCGGGATCCACCGTGACGTTCCCGAGGTCGACGTAGGTCACCCGGGCGTCGACCCCGTCCCCGACCGGTACGCCGGCGACCGCGGCGAGGGTTGCGGCGGCATCGGCCTGCCGCTGGCCGATGATGCGGGTGTTCTCGAACTCGTCCTCCGTCGGGCCGCTGCCCGGGCCGCGGTTGAGGTTCGGCGACATGTCGCCGGTGTTCGTCTGCGCGAACGCCGCGATGAAGTCGGGGGCGTGCTCGGACAGGTAGTCGATCCCCGTCACCACCCGCTCCCAGTAGTACGCGGCGTAGCCCTTGTTGTCACCGCTGACCAGGCAGTTGCGGTTGGTCATGCTCGTGCCGTGCGTGGCGAACCAGTTGACCGCGCCGACCACCCGGCCGTCGCGCTCGACGCGGAGCAACGTCGTCTGCGGGTCGATCCCGTCCGGGAAGAACGCCTTGTCCGCCTCCGGGTTGCGCGCGAACGACGACGGCGAGCGGTTGACGCTCGCGTTCTTCAGCTCGCCTCGGCTGAGCACCAGACGAGCCGGCGCGACGTCGGCGTCCGCCCGCTCGATCGCCTCGACGATTCCGCTGACGATCGCCTCGAAGGTCACCGGGTGGAAGCCGTGAGTCGTCGTGTTGTAGAGCAGATGGTCGGAGTAGCCGCCCGGCCCGCAGTGGGTGTGGGTGACGGTCAGCATCGTGTTGACGTCGGTGTAGCGGTCCCCGAACCGTTCGCCGACGCGGCGCAGCACCTCTCGGTGGACGCTTTCGAACATCAGCGGCAGGTCGCTCACGCACAACAGCACCCGCCGCTGCGTCGCCGGGTCTGCGAAGACGAAGGCGCGCGTGCGCAACCGGGTGTGCAGCCCGGCTGACACCTGGTCCGCCTTGCCGTACCCGAGCATCCCGCACCCGGCCAGCTCGCCGGTCACGTCAGAGATGCCACGCCCCACGAGGTACGCCGGATCTTCAGCCGCCATGCAGCGGACCTTACGACCTCCGGTGCGGTTACGGCGCCGGCTGGGCTCGTGGCGGAACCTCGACCAGCGCCGCCTTCGCCAGATGCGCGTGCGTGCGATGGACGAGCACCCGGTAGATGACCGGGTGGTCACGCGGGACCGGCACCGTGAAGGTGGCCTGACCCGTCGTCGTCAGCTCCGCGGTCCGCGCGGTCGGATGGCGACCGCCACGGTCGAGCGTGACGGCGTCCCCGGCTTCGGCACCGACGACGGTCACCGTCACGGTCGTGTCGGAGGCGTCTGCCGCGGGCGTCGCGACGGCGGTCGTGATCGTCGGATCGACGCCGACGCTGACGACGTTGCTGTGCACGTGGCCGCCGGCGCGCAACGCGAAGTGGGCGTTGTGCTCGAGGTCGGGCACGGTGAACGAGATCTCGCCCGCGTCGTTGGTCGCGACCTCGTCGATCCGGTTCCACCCCGGCTCGCCGACGAGGTGCTCGGCCAACACGATCTGCCGGCCGGCGACCGGCGTCCCGGTCTCGTCGGTGAGCGTTCCGCTGATCGTGACCGCGTCGCCGACGTCGACCTCGGTGTCACTCGTCGTGATGAGCAACGTGGCGCCGGGAAGCGGAGGCCGGCCGCTCGGGCTGGTGGTCGGCGTTGGCGTCGCGGACGGCGTCAGCGCGATCACCGGCAGCGTCGTGGTCGTCGTCGGCGATACGGCAATGGTGGGCTCCGCGCTCGCCGACCGCGGCGGCGTGCTCGGCGGTGACGTGTCTGTGCGCGCGGTCGCCGCAGGGCTCTCCGGAGCGGGTGTCGGCGCGGCAGCCTGCGACGGGGTGGGCGACGGCGTCGCCACCGGCTTGGCGTGGCGGTGGGGTTGCGGCGCAGGTACGCCGAGCGGCCCGAACGCCTCGTGAAGCGTCTGCTGCACCGGAGACGGCAGCACCGCGGTGTAGGCCGCAGCCGCTCCGCCGGTCAGTGCCACCACGGCGGCGGCGGCCGCGCCACTCGCTCCCATCTTCACCGCCAGCCGGCGGCGGGGACCGGCCGAGCCGGCGGCGCGGAAGGCGGCGCGCGCCTCGGCCTCACCCGCGAGCTCGTCCGGGGTGGCCGGCCCGGTCAGCGCCCGGAACACCGGCTCGTCACGGAAGGGTGACAGGTCGTCGTCGAAGCGACTCATCACACCACCTCCGTCGAGTCGTATGCCGCCAGACGGGCCTGCGGGCTGCGGGCGAGGGCTCGAAGCCCCCGGTGGACGCTCACTCGGACCGCCCCGGGTGACTTGCCGACGATCCGGGCCACCACCGGCACGTCGAGGCCGGCGACCACGCGCAGCATCACCATCTCGGCCTGCTCCCGTGGCAGGGCGCTGACGAGGGCGAGGGCGCGATCGGTCGACATCTGCTCGAGGGCCTCGAGATCGGCGCCCGCGGCAGCCGGGTGACGGCCGACCTCGTCGACGTCGGGGACCAGCACGGACGGCCGGGCGGCGGCGGCACGCGCCGCGTCGACGGCGCGGTGGCGAGCGACCGTGAAGACCCAGGCCCGGAATCCCTCGGCGTTGCCGACGAAGCTCGACAGGTCGCGAACGACCTGCAGCCAGGTCTCGGCGGCGACATCCTCGTACGACGTACGGCTGCGAACCCGCAGGTAGCGAAGCAGTGGCGGCTGCAGCGCCCGCCAGAGTTCCGCGAACCCCTCCTCGTCGCCGGCCCGCGCCCGTCGCAGGGCGTCGTCCAGCGGCTCGGGGGGGGG
>DASZRO010000043.1 GCA_035550055.1 Mycobacteriales bacterium
CGCGGCGTACGCCGCGGGCCTCCGTGCATTAGGCCGGACGGGGGATTACGATCCGGATTGCGGTGTCCGAGATTTAGGACACCGAAGGGAGACGGTGAAATGCGCGCACTCGAGCAAAGGGTCAGCGACACCGACGAGGGATTCACCCTTATCGAGCTGCTCGTCGTGATGATCATCATCGCGGTCCTCGCCGCGATCGCGATTCCGGTCTTCCTCAACCAGCGATCGAAGGCCGACGATGCCACCGCCAAGGGCGACCTCCGCAACCTCGCCAACTTCGAGGAGATCTACCTCAACGACTACGGCACGTACTCCTCGATCGCCAACGTCCGCCTGGACGAGCCCAACATCTTCCCGAGCAAGAACATCACCCTCACCGTCGTCGACTACGACGGCGTGAGCGGCTACTGCCTGTCCGCGATGAACAGCAGCAACTCGCACACCTGGTACTACGACAGCGAAGGTGGCGGGTTGCAGCCCTATGGCTCGACCGGCTGCCCGGACGTCACCACGGGCCTACCTGGCGGGAGCGTCAGCAACCCGTAGCCAGCCCCGCTGCGGGAAACGGCGCCCCGCTACTCCATTCGATCTAATCTGCGCTGCTCCGTTCAAATCACGGTTGGCAGGTGCCGATAGCCCAGGCGTGATCAGGCGGTTGGAGCAACGCCGCCACTCGACCCTGCCCTCCGCCGGGTTCACGCTGGTCGAGGTCATCGCCGCGCTCGTGGTGTTCGCGCTCGGCGCGCTGGCGGTCGTCGGGGCGCTCACGATGACGGGGAAGCTCAGCCGCACGAACCGGCAGCGGGTGCAGGCCGCCACCATCGCTCAGCAGCGGGTCGACCTGGTCCGCGAGCAGGTGAAGAACAGCGTGACCGATCCCATCGGCCGCACGATCACGACCACCACGGTCGGCTCCACGACCTACACCATCACCCAGGACACCAACTGGACCAGCCTCGGGCAGGCCGGCAACGACTGCGCGACCGGTGCCTTGCAGGGCTCTGTCGCCTACCAACGAGTGGCCGTTTCGGTCACCTGGCCGGGAGGGACCGCGCCGGTCACCGATGACACCGTGGTGACGCCGCCGGCGAACGTGCTGTCCGCCGACACGATCACGCTGCCCATCCAGCTCGTAACGGGGTCCCTGGGGCCACTGGCCGACCAGACGGTCAAGGTCACGCCGGTGGCGGGTGGCGCCACGGTCTCCGAGGAGACCGACTCCTACGGCTGCGCCGTCTTCGCTCAGCTCGCACCGGGGCTGTACAAGGTCGAGGTCAACACAGCCGGCTACGTCGACGTCTCGGGCGTGACCGACCACGTGGAGCAGGACGGGCAGTCGCAGCCGGGCATCGTGCCCGTGGTTCGCATCCTCTACGACCAGCCGGCGTCGCTCACCGTGATGCCGTCATGCACCGGGCCCGCGGTGTGCAGCTTCAGCGCGTACCCGCCGGCGCCGAGCGGCTTCAAGTACACCGTGTTGCAGACCGGCTGGCCGGGTGGTTCGGCGACGGTTGTCGGCAACGGCGGCTCGCCGGTCACGAAGTCGCCGGTCTTCCCGTTCACCGGGACGACGGGGGGCTCGTACAACGGCTTCGCGGGAACGTGCACCGACGCCAACAAGAGCAACACGGTCGCGACGAGCTCGCAGCCCGCCCCGGGCGGCACGGGCACGATCACGATCCCGCTCGCATCGGCGACGTTCGTGTTCAGCCGGTCGGGTACGCCGGTGACCATGACCAACGCGACGATCACGGCGTCCGACACGAGCGGCGGGTGCACGGACACCTACACCTGGACCGGCAAGACGATCAATGGCTCGCTCGGCGTCGCCCTTTCCATCCCGTACGGATCGTTCAGCTGGTCGCTCAAGTCCGGCTCGACGACGCACGCCGCGACGACGGCGACGTCGGTGACCCCGACGATGGGGGCGACCAAGACGGTGACGCTGTCGTCATGATCCGCCGCAACTCTGCCCGCCAGGACTTGGGCATGACTCTGCCCGAGCTGCTGGTCTCGATCATCGTGTTCGGGATCCTCGCCGGAGCTGTCGTCGCGACGATGACCTCGACGCTCGGCTTCTTCCGCAGCACGTCGGCTCGAGCGAGCGACCTCAACGGTGTGCAGGTGGCGGTCGACGCCATGGCGAAGGCGCTGCAGACCGCCACGGTGCCGCCGGTCGTGAGCGGGGTCGCGCCGGACGCGATCATTTCGGCGGGACCGAGCGACCTGTCGTTCTACGCCTACGACACGACGGGCAAAGGTCCGTCGAAGATCCGGTTCTTCATCAACTCGTCGAACCAGCTGGTCGAACAGCGCACCGCAGCCACCAACTGCACCCCACCGTTCACCTACGGCGCCACTACCTCGCGCGTGCTGGCGAGCGGCGTCACCAGCGGCGACCCGTCGCTGTTCACCTACGACGCCGCCCCGACGCCGTCGCAGGTGAGTGGTTCGCCGCTGCCGTTCGTGGGTTCGCCGAAGCTGCTGCGCAGCGACCCCGACCCGGTGCTCGCCCAGCAGCACAACGACGACGACATCGGCAAGGTGGAGATGGTCAACATCAGCTTGAGCGTCTACGGCACGCCGGGCGCCAAGGTCCAGGCGAGTACGGCGTCGACGACCGTCGACCTGGTCAACCATCTCGTCCAGTCGCGGCAGGGCGTCACACTGCTGGGGAACTCGTGCTGAGACAACGCATCCGGCTCGCCGAGGGACGCGATGGCGGGTGGGCGATGCTGACCGTGATCGCCTCCCTGCTGGTGATGACCATCTTCGTCACGGCCGCACTCGAGCTCGCCTCGGGACGTCAGAAGAGCGCAAAGCGCGACCAGGACTTCACGGCGGCGGGCCAGGCGGCCGATTCCGGCGTCGACGACTACATCGCCCGACTCCAGGCGAACGGCAACTACTTCACGCTGGGCAACAACGACCCGAAGAACGCGGCGATGACGGGCTGGGCGCCGGTGCCGGGAACGGCGTCAAATGCGTCGTTCCACTACAGCGTCAACACCTCACAGGAGTACACGACCGGCGTGCTGACGCTGACGTCGACCGGTCGCGTCGACGGTGTGGACCGGACCGTGACGGCGAAGCTGGCTAAGACCTCGTTCCTCGACTACATGTACTTCACCGACTACGAGACCCAGTCGCCGGTGACGTACCCGCAGAGCGAATGGCCTTCCGGCGGGATCGGCGCGCTGACGACGGCGTGCAAGAACTACCTCTACGCGAACCGGCAGCAACCCGACGCAAACCATGCCTACTGCCAGCCGATCTACTTCACGTCTGGTGACGTGCTGAAGGGCCCCGTCTACAGCAACGACGTCATGCAGTTCAGCGGCAGCCCGACGTTCCAGTCCACCTTCGGTACTGCTTGGCAGGACCCGTCGAAGCAGTATTGGGAGTGCGAGGACGGCGCAAGCTGCCACCCGACCTTCGCCCAGGCGCCGTTCTACGAGAGCCTGACCTTCCCGTCGACGAACAACCAGCTCGAGCAGTACGCGGACCCGTCGGTGGGTGGACAGGGGTGCCTGTTCGTGGGCCCGACCTCGATCACGCTCAACGCCGCGGGCACGATGACCGTGGTGAGTCCCGAGACGCCGAGCGGGATGAACACCGGCGCCTGCGGCACCCACTCGTGGACGTCGGGCGTGACGGTCAACGTCCCGTCGGGACAGGTGATCTACGACGAGAGCCAGTCACCCGCCACGTGCAGCAGCTACCCGACCGGCCTCGCCGGCTTCCCCGCCAGCGGCGACACCAACACGACGGGCCAGCCGACCGGCCTGGCGACCGGGAACTCGTCGAGTTGCGCCAACGGCGACGTGTTCGTCCAGGGGTGGCTCAAAGGCCAGCTCACGATTGCCTCGACGAACAACATCTACATCACCGACAGCATCCGTTACGTGGGCAGCAACAGCAACCCGACGGCCACCAACCTCGACTCAGGGATCCCTTCGAACTCCAACTCGGCCCCGCCCTCGGCCGACACCAACGGCACGGACGTGCTCGGTCTGTCCGCCAACAACTTCGTCGAGGTCTACCACCCGCTCACCAAGTGCGGGTCCGGCCGCAGCTCGGGCGGGTACTGCCCGACCAACGCGGGCAACGCAGGATCGGCGCGCACCAACCTCGAGATCGACGCGGCGATCGTGGCCTCGCAGGGCTCGTTCCTGGTCGAGGACTGGGGTTCCGGCCCGCAGCTCGGCGTCCTCACCGTCGACGGCGGCATGATCCAGCGCTTCCGAGGTCCGGTGGGCTGCACCGGCTGTTCGACCAGCCAGAGCGGCTACCTCAAGGACTACAACTACGACCAGCGACTGGTGACGCTCGCCCCGCCGCACCTGGCCGATCTGGCCGCCTCGGAGTGGAACCCGCTGGAGTTCGTCGAAGGCGCCCCGAAGTAGCCGGCACAGCGCACTAGTCTCGCCCGCGTGCCTGTCGTCGCGGTCGTGCTGCTCGGCCTGTTGGGGCTGGCGATCGGCTCGTTCCTCAACGTCGTGATCTGGCGGGTGCCCCGCGGGGAGTCCGTCGTGTCACCCCCCTCGCACTGCCCGTCCTGCGACGCCGAGATCGCGCCGCGCGACAACGTGCCGGTGGTGTCCTGGCTGGTCCTACGCGGGCGCTGCCGGCACTGCCGGGCGCAGATCGCCTGGCGCTATCCGGCCGTCGAGCTCGCCACCTGCGCGCTGTTCGTCGCGTTCGCGGTCCGGTTCGGTGCCCACGTCGACGTCGTCGCGTTCCTGTACCTCGCGGCGGTCGGGGTGGCGCTCGCGGTCATCGACTTCGACCACAAGCGGCTTCCCGACCCGCTCACGCTGCCGTCGTACGTCGTCGCTGCGGCGCTGCTCGGCCTGGCGGCGGGCCTGGGCAGCGGCGGCGGTGGCGGCGACTACGCGCGGGCGCTGATCGGCATGGCCGCATTGTTCGGTTTCTACGGAATTGTCTGGTTCATCTACCCGGCCGGGATGGGGCTGGGTGACGTCAAGCTGGCGGGTGTGCTGGGCCTCTATCTGGCGTGGCTGGGCTGGGGTCAGCTCGTGGTGGGCGCGTTCGCGGCGTTCCTGGTCGGCGCGGTCGTCAGCGTCGCCGTCGTGCTCGCCCGTGGTGGTGGCCGCAAGACGCAGGTGCCGTTCGGGCCGTTCATGCTGGTCGGCGTGCTGATCGGGATCTACGCCGGGCACCCGCTGGCGCACTCCTACACCCACTCGTTGACCCACTGACGCGCATCTGCGCGGGTCCGTAGGCCGTCCGGCGCAATCCGTCGGCCCACCTCGCTTAAGGCCGAGCCAATACGTACCGATCCCGTCTTTGGAGTTCAGCACCAGACGTCACACCAGAAACGTCTCGCGGCGCGCCTCGTGCGGCACCCGGGGCACGGGAAGGCGGTACGCAGTGGCAGGCGCAGCGGTCGGCCTCGACATCGGTACCTCCGGTGTCCGAGCGGCCGAGCTGGCGTTCGGTCGTGGGCCGGCGACGCTTCAGCGTTTCGGTCAGGTTGCGCTGCCGGTCGGTGCGGTCCGTGACGGCGAGGTGATCGACGCCAACACGGTCGCCGAGGCGATCAGCCACCTTTGGTCGACTGCGAAGTTCTCGACGAAGCGGGTCGTGCTCGGCGTCGCCAACCAGAAGGTCATCGTCCGTCAGGTCGACCTGCCGTGGATGCCGGAAGCCGAGCTGCGCAAGTCACTGGCGCTGCAGGTCCAGGACTTCATCCCGATCCCGGTCGAGCAGGCGATCCTCGACTACCACCCGATCGAGACCGTCTCGGGGGAGGACGGCAGCCGGTCGCTGCGGGTGCTCCTCGTCGCTGCCTCACGCGACATGATCGGCTCGACCCTGGACGCGGTCAGCAAGGCAGGACTGCAGACCGTCCACATCGACCTCACGCCGTTCGCCGTGCTTCGCGCCCTCGGGCTGGTCGACGAGACCGGCACGATGGGCAACCGCGGCACGGAGGCGCTCGTGGACGTCGGCGCGAAGGTCACCAACATCGTCGTCCACCAGAACGGCGTGCCGCGCTTCGTCCGGATCCTGCTCATGGGCGGCGACAACATCACCGACGCGGTCAGCGACCGCCTCGGGGTGCCCTTCGAGCAGGCCGTGGGGGTCAAGCAGCAGCTCGGCATGTCGCCGGTGCGCGGCGAGGTCGCGACCGACCACCCTGCGGCTCGGGTGATCGAAGCCACCGCGAGCTCCTTCGTCGAGGAGGTGCGCGGGTCCTTGGACTACTACCTGGCCCAGCCCGGGTCCGTCCCGTTGCAGCGTGTCGTGCTCTCCGGCGGCGGCGCCCGCCTCACCGGCCTCGCGCAGCGGCTCGCCGCGGCGAGTCGCCTGCCGGTCCAGCCGGGTGCCGCGATGGCGGCCCTGCGCATCGGCAAGACCGGCCTCTCGCCGGACCAGCTCCAGTACGTCGAGCCGCAGATCGTCGTACCGGTCGGCCTGGCGCTCGGGATGGCATCATGACGGTCGCTGCCCCCGAGGCCACCCGTCCCGTCGCCAGCGGAGCGATGCCGCGGGTGAACCTGATGCCCCCGGAGATCGCCGAGGGCGCGCGGCTTCGTCAGGTCCAGCTCGCTTCCGGGCTGTGCGTCGTGCTCGCGCTCGCGATCGTGGTGCTCCTCTACCTGCACGCCCACAGCGGCGTCAGCTCGGCGCAGAGCTCGCTCGACCAGGCGCAGCAGGAGCAGACGTCGCTGCAGTCGAAGCTGGCCAGTCTCGCCTCGGTCCAGCAGACGTTCGCGGACGTGCAAGCCAAGCAGGGACTGCTGGCTGAGGCGATGGGCCAGGAGGTTCGCTGGTCCTACGTGCTGAACGACCTCTCCCTGCGGATGCCGAGCAACGTGTTCCTGACCTCGCTGGCGGTCACCGAATCGACGACGCCGGGCACCGCCCCGCCGGCGGCCGGCTCGGCTCCGGTTCAGATCGGCACGATCACCTTCGGCAACGTCGGGTTGCGCCACGACGACGTGGCGACCTGGCTCGATGCGCTGGCCAAGGAGCGCGGGTTCTACAGCCCGCTGTTCACCTCCTCGACCGAGTCCGCGGCCGGGACGCGGGGCTACGTGACGTTCGCCTCCTCGGCGGAGCTCATGTCGAACCTGCTGTCGGGTCGCTTCGTGCAGACGGCGGGTAGCTCATGACGCCCACCAGGCGCTGGCTGGTCATCGGTGTCGTGACCGCGCTCGTCGTGCTGCTGGCCGGCTGGGTGCTCGTCGTCAAGCCGCAGAAGTCGAAGGTCTCCGATCTCAACGCGCAGACCGCCACCCAGGTGTCGGCCAACAACCTGCTGCTGACCCAGATCTCGGCGTTGCAGTCTGAGCAGAAGGAGCTGCCGCAGCAGCAGCTGGCGCTTCAGAAATTCTCGACGGAGATCCCGGACAGCACGGCGGAGCCGACGCTGGTCCGGCAGCTGACCGCCGCGGCGCAGCACGCTGACGTGGAGCTCGTGTCGATCGCGCCCGGCTCGGTCGCGCCGGTCAGCGCGACGGCTGCCGCGACGACCAGTTCGACGTTGGGCTCGGCGGCGCCGGCAGCGGCGGGGTCGCTGGACGAGCTGCCCGTCGCGCTGTCGGTCATCGGCTCCTACGCCAACGTCGAGTCGTTCTTCAACGCGATCGAGCACCTGCCGCGCGCGATGCTCGTCACCAGCTTCTCAGTGTGTCCGGAGGTGTCGTCAGGAGTCGGCACCCCGTGTCAGGGCCCGGCGGAGCCTGCCAACAAGGTTGCGCCACCGGGATCGGTCGGCGTGGCCCTGTCCGGGGACGTCTTCTTCACCCCGACGACCACCCCAACCTCGACGTCAACCACCGAGACATTGGCTACGCCGCCGAGCACCCCGGCGACGACGGCGGCCGGCGCCCCGGACGTGACCGGTCCGAGCACGACCGGCGCAGCCGCCGGGACGACGAGCTAGGAGCGCAGGATGAGCGACCCCTCGATCCTCCCTGGCACGCAGCTGCCTCCGGCGCCGGCTGGCGACGCCCCCTACCCGGACTTCGACGAGCCCGCGGGCGACGACCGTCGCAGGCTGTTCATCATCGGTGGGGCCGCGGCCCTCGTGCTCGTGCTGGTCGTCGGATTCCTGTTGCTGCACGGCGGTGGCGGGAGCTCCGACAACGACCTCGGGCCGGTGCCGCACGGGACGCCTCCCACGACGCTGGCGAGCCCGTCACCGTCCTCGACGAGCACGTCCGCCGCCGGTGGCGGCAGCGCGACCGCCGGGACGAAGCTGCCCAAGAAGACTCACGTCGTGCTCGCCCGCGACCCGTTCAAGGCGCTGATCGTCGCTCCCACGCAGGCCGCATCCAGTCTCGGCAGTGCCGACGTGAGCGGCGGGTCCGGTGGCTTCAGCTTCCCGAGCGGTGGCGCCAGCGGCGGCGGCGTGCCGACGTCGGTGCCGTCGAGCTACGGACCGCCGATCTGGATCGAGCTGGTCAAGGTCAACGGTTCGTCGGACGCGGTGTTCGCCGTCGGCTACGCGCACGGCAAGAAGTTCCAGTTCGACGTGACCGCGCCGAGCCCGACCTCGGTGCAGGGGACCGTGTTCGACGAGGAGTTCTCGCTGCTCGGCATCCAGAGCGGGGGAGTGACGGTGCAGGTCGGCGACGCGACGCCGTTCGACCTGCGTCCTGGGGTGTCCCACCCGGTCTGACCCGCTCGGCGTCCGAAGGTCCCTGGCCGCGGCCAGGCAGAATGTACCCATGCTGCGCTGGCTGACGGCTGGAGAGTCGCACGGACCCGCCTTGGTCGGTGTGCTCGAGGGGCTGCCCGCTGGCACGGCGGTCACCAGCGACGACATCGCGCACGAGCTGCTCCGCCGCCGTGCCGGGTACGGTCGCGGCGCGCGCATGTCGTTCGAGCAGGACGAGGTCGAGCTGCTCGGTGGGGTACGCCACGGGCTGACGATCGGTTCGCCGATCGCGATCCGGGTGGGCAACTCCGAATGGCCGAAGTGGGACGTCGTCATGGCGCCCGACCCGGTGCCGGACGGGGCGTTCGACGGCACCGGCAGAGGGGCACCGCTGACCCGTCCGCGGCCAGGGCACGCCGACCTCGTCGGCATGCAGAAGTACGCCTTCACCGACGCCCGGCCGGTCCTCGAGCGGGCTAGCGCCCGCGAGACGGCGGCCCGCGTCGCGCTCGGCGCGGTGGCGAGGGCGTTCCTGTCCCAGGCCCTCGACGTGACGGTGCTCAGCCATGTCGTGGCGATCGGATCCGTGGCGGCTCCGGACGGCGTGGTGCCCGGTCCCGACGACCTGGCGCTCGTCGACAAGGACCCGGTGCGCTGCGTCGACGCGACCGCGAGCGCCGCGATGGTCGCGGAGATCGACGCGGCGAAGGCCGACGGAGACACCCTCGGCGGCGTCGTCGAGGTCGTCGTCTACGGGCTGCCGCCGGGCCTGGGCAGCCACACGCACTGGGACCGACGCATCGACGGCCGGCTGGCCGCAGCGCTGATGGGGATTCAGGCGATCAAGGGCGTCGAGGTCGGGGACGGGTTCACCAGCGCTCGACGGCGGGGGAGCCAGGCTCACGACGAGATCGAGTCCACCTCCGACGGGTTGCGGCGGCTGACCGGCCGCGCGGGGGGCACCGAGGGCGGCATGACCACCGGCGAGCTGCTGCGGGTCCGGGCGGCCATGAAGCCGATCTCGACCGTGCCACGTGCCCTGGCGACGGTCGACGTCGCCACCGGCGAACCGGCCAAGGCGATCAACCAGCGCTCGGACGTCTGCGCGGTGCCCGCCGCCGGCGTGGTCGCCGAGGCGATGATGGCACTCGTGCTCGCCGACGCCGCCGTGGAGAAGTTCGGCGGCGACTCCGTCGCGGAGACTCGCCGCAACCGGGACGCCTACCTGGCGTCGCTGGTGGTTCGGTGACGCCGCTCGTCGTCCTCGTCGGACCGCCCGGCGCCGGGAAGTCGACCGTGGGACAGCTGGTCGCCGAGCGCGCGGGGGTGGCGTTCCGGGACACCGACCGTGACGTCGAGACGGCGAGCGGGCAGACCATCAGCGACCTGTTCGTCGAGCACGGCGAAGCAGCCTTCCGCGATCTCGAGCGCGACGCCGTCCAGGTCGCGCTACAGGCACACGACGGCGTGCTCGCGCTCGGCGGCGGCGCGGTGCTCGATGCCGGCACCCGGGCGTCCCTCGCCGGACACCGGGTGGTGTTCCTCGACGTCGGCCTGTCCGACGCTGCGGCGAGGGTCGGGCTCAACCGCGACCGCCCGCTGCTGCTCGGCAACCCGCGCGCCCAGCTGAGGACGATGCTGGCGGAGCGCCGGCCGCTCTACCTCGAGGTCGCGACGGCGACCGTGGACACCGACGGGCGGGACACCGAGGCCGTCGCGGCAGCGGTGCTGGCAGCGCTGTGATGCCCCGGAGCGGCCTGTCGGTGAGCTCGTGACCACGGTCATGCGGGTGGGCGGCGACGCGTCGTACGACGTCGTCATCGGCCACGGCCTGGAAGGTCAGGTCCCGGGGTTGGTCGGCGCCGCGTCGTCGGTGGCACTCATCACCGACCCGGCGGTTGCCGGCCGCGCCGGGACGGTCGCTGCGGCACTCGGTGCCCACGACATCTGCGTCGAGACGCTCACCATTCCGGCCGGTGAGGGTGGCAAGTCGCTGATCACGGTGGCCGGGTTGTGGGACGACCTCGGCCGGATGCGCCTGACCCGCTCCGACGCGATCGTCGCGGTCGGAGGCGGCGCGACGACTGACGTTGCGGGCTTCGCGGCGGCAACCTGGCTGCGGGGGGTCAAGCTCGTCTCGGTGCCGACCACCTTGCTGGCGATGGTCGACGCCGCGATCGGCGGCAAGACCGGCATCAACACCGCCGCCGGAAAGAACCTCGTGGGCGCCTTCCACCCGCCGGCCGGTGTGCTCGTCGATCTGGACGTCCTGGCCGGCCTGCCGCCCGAGCAGTGGGTGAACGGGATGGCGGAGGTGGTCAAGGCGGGGTTCATCGCCGACCCGGAGATCCTCGCTCTCGTCGAGTCGGACGTGCCCGCGGCCGCGCTGCCCACCGGTGGCCTCGCGACGGAGCTCATCGAGCGGGCCGTCGCCGTGAAGGTCGACGTCGTCTCACGAGACCTGCGCGAAACCGGACCCCGGGAGATCCTCAACTACGGTCACACTCTCGGTCATGCGATCGAGCGGCTCGAGGACTACCGCATGCCCCACGGTCACGCCATCTCGATCGGGATGGTCTTCGCGGCGGGTCTCGCCCGCGCCGCCGGCATGATCGACAACGAGACGCTCATGCGGCACAAGGTGATCCTCACCGCGCTCGGGCTCCCGACGAGCTACCGGCCTGACGCGCTGCCCGAGCTGCTCGAGCTGATGCGGATCGACAAGAAGTCGCGAGGAGCGACGCTGCGCTTCGTCGTGCTCGACGAGATCGCGAAGCCGATGATGCTCGAGAATCCGGAACCGTCCCTCCTCGACGCCGCCTACCGAGAGGTTGCTGCGTGATGAAACAGCGGGTGCTGGTCCTCAACGGACCCAACCTCGGGCAGCTGGGGACGCGCGAGCCGGCGATCTACGGCTCGCTGACCCATGCGGACCTGGTCGCGGCGTGCGAGGCGTGCGCCGCTGAGCTCGGCCTGCACGTCGAGGTCCGCCAGACCGACGACGAGGCCGAGTACGTCGGCTGGCTGCACGAGATCGCCGGCGGGGGAGCCGATGCGGCCGTGCTCAACCCTGCGGCGTGGACCCACACCAGCGTCGCCATCCGCGACGCCGCCGCCCAGCTGGCCGTCCCGTTCGTCGAGGTGCACCTGTCGAACCCGTTGGCGCGCGAGGAGTTCCGCCACACCTCCTACACCGCGGGTCTCGCGCGCGGGCTCGTCGCCGGGTTCGGGGTCGAGTCCTACCTGCTCGCCCTGCGGGCGATCAGCGCCCTCAGCTAGTCGGGGTCGTCGAGACCGGGCTGCCGCCCGAGCCGGTCGTGGACACCGGACCGGTGCTGCCGGCCGGCTTCGGGTCGACCGCGATCGCGTCGAAGTTGCCGATCCCGCTCGCCGACCGCAGCGTCAGCGTCCGGATGCCGCCCGGAATCGCGCCCTGCCAGAGGATCTCCCCGCAGCGGGTGAACGTCTGGAACTCACTCGCGGTGAAGTTCTGACCGGCGATGTTGATCGACAGCCGGCCCATGTGCGGCGCCTTGCAGCCGTAGATCACCAGCTCCGAACCGGCCACCTGGATCGTCGCGATGCTACCGGCTTTCGCCTGGACCCAGCTCCCGCTGAGCGCGCTCGACGCCGAGTGCCTCGTCCAGCCCCGGCTGTACTGCCAGCCGGCGCTGGTGTTGAGCGCGGTCTGGTTGACCCGGATCGGGCTGCCGCTGACGACGGCCGGATCGCCACTCGTGTCCAGCACGGTCTGGGTCAACCGCAGCTGGTAGGTGCCGCCGGTCGCCAGTGGCGTGTGGGGAATGAAGCTGTAGAGCGTGTTCGAGGCGCCTTCGACGATCCGGCCGCGGATCGCGTTGGCGGTCGGTGCCCCCTGCGGGACCACCTTCAGCGTTTGGCTGTTCAGGTCGCGCAGCGGCGTGCTCAGCTGGATCACGAGCGGTTGGTTCACCGCGGCACCGGCGGGTGACAGGAACGACACCGTGGGTGCCACCGCGTTGACCGTGAGCTGCCAGATGGTGCTCCAGGTGAGGACTTTGCCGGCTTCGTCGATCGCGGCGACGCGCCAGTAGTACGACCCATCGGACAGCAGCGTCGTCGGGTTCGTGAACTGGGTGAGGTCGACGTCCTTCTCGTCGAGCACCGTCGAGTCGAAGTTGTGGTCCTGGCTGACCTGGAGCTCGTAGTTCCGCGCGTCGTAGGAGTCGAGCGCGCCGGAGGTCATGAAGTCCTGCCACTTGAACGTCGGGCTGGTCCCGGAGATCACGGCGTGGTTGGCCGGCGAGGTCAGCGTGATCGGACCGCTGCGCTTGGCGAAGGTCACCGGGTCGCTCGTGACGCCGGTGAAGATCTGCGCGCCGCCCACGATCGTCAGCGGGGCGCTGGAGTTGCTGGTCCCGCCGTCCGGGTTGACCACCTTGAAGGTGACTTCCTCGTTGGCCGCCGCGGGCGCTTCATAAGTGAAGGTAATGAGCCCGCCGAACCCCACGTCGACGGTGCTTTCATCGACGAAACCGTCCGTGGGGATGACGCAGGCAGGTGCGAGGACTCCGGAACCGAGCAGGGTGATCGTGGCCGTGCTCCCGCCGAACATCGACTGGTCACCTTCGGGACCGGGCGGGGTGGCCTTGATGTCAGCGGCGTCGGTGCCGAGGGTCGGCTTGCTCGTCCCGCCCGCGGTCGGGCAGGTGTCCGTCCCGGTCTCCCCGGGCTTCGCGCAGCTCGGGTCGGCCGCGCTGACCTCGCACGTGCCGGGCGTCACGGTCCAGTAGTACGGCTGACCCGCCTGCGCGTCGAACATCGTGAGCGCCGGGGTGAAATGCGGCCACGACGTCGCGTACTGCTGGTACTCGTTGGTGAGGTTCGGGTCGCGGTAGATGTCGACGAGGTAGTAGTTGGCGCCGGGGACCGGGTTCCAGGAGAACGTCGGCGTCATCGGGCAGGTCGCCGTGACGTCGCAGGTGCTGCCCGGCAGCGCGCTGGTGTGCCACGTGGTCTTGAGCCCGGTCGCGGTGGCACCGCGAGCCGGGTTGCCGGCGACCGGCGCTTCGAACTGGAACGCCTGGCCGAAGTAGCGGACGGTGTCGCACAGCGGCTGCTGGCCCTGCTCACAGTCGAGCTGGACGCCGGGGGCGTCCTCGGCGGCGATGCTGGCCGCCGTGGTGTCGTCGTACGCGATCAGCTCCCAGCCGTAGACCAGTCCCTGGACCAACGAGAAGGTCGTCGCGCTCTCGCAACCCTTCGGCGCTCCAGGCCCGGACTTCGGCTCGGTGGCGGTCACGAGCCCGTCGGTGTACGGGGTGACCGAGGTCTCGGCGGTGTAGCAGTCGACCTCACCGGTCTGCAGGCCGATCGTGCCGGTCCCGCACGCGCCCGGGCAGTAGCGAACCAGGTAGAGCGAGGCCTCCTTCACCGGCGCCCAGCTGATCGTCGGGTCCGCTGACGAGGGCTGCTGGAGGATCGTGATCGGGGAGACCCAGTCCTTGACGAACGTCCACTGGCCGGAATACCTGCCCCAGACGCCGCCGACCTGCGCGCGCACGTGCCAGTAGTAGGTCGCGTTCGGCAACGACACTGGCATCTCGAACGTCGGGTCGACGACGTCGCCGTTGTTCGGCAGCGTGACCGCGTTGTTCGTCCATTCGCCGTTGGGGCTGACCTGGACCTGGTACTGCGAGGCACCGGCGACGGGCTGCCACTTGAGGATGACGTCCTTGAGCTGCGTCGACGGGTCGTTCGCGGGGCTGAGCAGCACCGGGGTGTTGACGTCTCGGGCGGCCGAAGCCGGGGTCAGCGGCACCGCGACGCTCGCGATGACGGCCCCCACGGTCGCCAGCACCAATGCGATCCGGCGCGAAACTGATGCCACGATGTGACTCCCGGTTGTGCTCGTGGGCGGCCCGCCTGTCACAGGCGTTGCATGTGGCATCGGCGGACCCCCTCGTGCGCTGTACGTCCATCACCCGAACGGAGTAGTGCTGGTGCCCTCGCCGGATGAGTCAGCGCCTGCGCGGCGACGCCTGGCACTTGCGACCGTGTTGGGCGAGTCATCCTATGACGCGATGCTCGTCACCTCTCGTGACAATATGCGCTATCTGTCCGGTTTCACCGGCTCGAACGGCGCACTGCTGGTCGACGGCACCGGCGAGGCAGTTCTCGCGACCGACGGCCGCTACGTGGCGCAGGCCGCGACGGAGGCCGCGGACTGCAAATGTCTGCCGGCGAGATCGATCCTCGGGGCGTTGGTCGGACGGGCGGTCGAGCGGAAGCTCACCACCGTCGGGTTCGAGGCCCACGTGGTCACCGTGGACCAGCACGCCGCACTCGAACAGGCGGCGGGGGGCGCGGTCAGGCTGGCCCCGGCGGGCCGGCCGGTCGAGGGCCTGCGGGTGGTGAAGGACCCCGGCGAGCTGGCCCACCTGCGGAGGGCGTGCGAGATCACGGCCGCGGCGTACGCCGAGGTGCTGTCCGCGCTGCGGCCCGGCATCTGCGAGCGTGACGTCGCCTGGCGGCTGACCGAGGCGATGCGGCGCCACGGCGCGGAAGGCCCGGCGTTCGACATCATCGCGGCCTTCGGCGAGCACTCGGCGATCCCGCACCACACGCCGACCGACCGCGAGCTGCGGCGCGGCGACCTCATCAAGCTCGACTTCGGGGCGAAGGTGGCCGGCTACCACGCCGACATGACCCGCACCGCGGTCTGCGGGCCCGCAGCCGACTGGCAGCGTGAGATTCACGGCGAGGTCGCCGAGCTGCAGGCCGAGCTGCGCGACTCGGTCACCGCCGGAGTGGTCCCCGCCGACCTGGACGCGCAGATGCGCTCCGGGCTGCATGCGCAGGGGCGCGAGGTCGCGCACGGGCTCGGACACGGCATCGGTCTCGCCATCCACGAAGACCCGTTCCTCACCGAGTCGTCGGCGGCGGCGCCGCTCGCCTGCGACTCGGTGATCACGATCGAGCCAGGCGTCTACCTGCCCGGCAGAGGCGGAGTGCGCATCGAGGACAGCGTCGTGGTCACCTCAGGCAGCCCCGACATCTTGACCGCGGCCACCCGCGACCTCGTGGAGGTGTAGTCGCACTCCGTAGTCTGTTCGCCGTGGCGACGACGAACGACTTCAAGAACGGCATGACTCTCGACCTCGACGGTGTCCTGTGGAACATCGTGGAGTTCCAGCACGTCAAGCCCGGAAAGGGCGGCGCCTTCGTCCGCAGCAAGCTCAAGAACGTGCTGACCGGGCAGGTCGTGGAACGCACCTTCAACGCCGGCGTGAAGGTGGACACCGCCACCGTGGACAAGCGGGAGATGACCTATCTCTACGCCGACGGCTCGGACTTCGTCTTCATGGACGTCGAGACCTACGAGCAGATCCACGTCCCGCCTGCCGCGGTCGGTGACGCCAAGGACTACCTGCTGGAGAACACCAACGCGACGGTCGCGGTCCACGACGGCACGGTCCTCTACGTCGAGCTGCCGGCATCGGTAGAACTCACGATCACCTACACCGAGCCCGGCATCCAGGGCGACCGGTCGACCGGCGGCACCAAGCCGGCGACGCTCGAGACCGGCGCCACCGTGCAGGTGCCGCTGTTCGTGGTGCAGGGCGAGAAGATCAAGGTCGACACCCGCGACGGCCGATACATCAGTCGCGTCAGCGGCTAGGAGCCGACCGCCCCGTGCCCGCCCGCAGCAAGGCCCGCAAGCGCGCGCTCGACATCCTGTTCGAGGCCGACCAGCGGGCGACCGACCCGCGCGCCACTCTGAGTGAGTGGGTGACGCGCGCCGACCCCCCGGTGCCCGAGTACTCGCGCCGGCTCGTCGCGGGCGTCGTCGACCACCGCGCCTCGATCGATGAGCTGCTGACCGCGAGCGTGACGGACTGGACGCTGGAGCGGATGCCCTCGGTCGACCGCACCGTGCTGCGCCTCGCGGTCTATGAGCTGCTCTGGTGCGACGACGTGCCGGCCGCGGTCGCGATCGACGAGGCGGTCGAGCTCGCCAAGTCACTGTCGACGGACGAGTCCCCTGCCTTCGTCAACGGCGTGCTTGCCCGGGTCGCCAAGGAGACCAGCGCTTCCTGAGTGCTACGGTCGGGGTGGTACGACAACGTCCTTTAATCCCGTCCTGCGAGGCGGGCAAGGAGGTGTCTCGATGACTGCTGCGCGCCCGACCACCGGGGATCCCGACGTCGCCCGACCCGTCCTCGCCTCCGACGACGTTCAGCGGGGGCTGACCCGGATCGCTCACGAGATCGTCGAGCGCAACCACGGCGCCGACCGGATCGTGCTGCTCGGCATCCCGACCCGCGGTGTCACCCTGGCCCGGCGGATCGCCGACCGGATCGCCGCAATCGAAAGCGTCGAGGTGCCGGTCGGGGCGCTCGACGTCACGATGTACCGCGACGACCTGCGGTTGCGCGGGGTACGCGCGCTCGAGGAGACCGACATCCCCGCGAGCGGCGTCGACGACCTCGTGGTCGTGCTCGTCGACGACGTGCTGTTCTCCGGCCGGACGATCAGGTCGGCCCTCGACGCACTGTCGGACATCGGACGACCTCAAGCCGTACAGCTCGCCGTACTGGTCGACCGCGGCCACCGCGAGCTGCCGATCCGGGCCGACTACGTCGGCAAGAACATCCCCACCTCGCTGACCGAGACGGTTCACGCCCTGCTGTGCGAGCACGACGGCCGAGACGCCGTCCTGGTCGGTCCGGCCGACCTGAAACGTGAGCCCAGCCCCGAGCCGACCAGCGGAGGGGCGGCCTGATGAACCGTCACCTGCTCTCCGCCGCCGACCTCAGCCGCGACGACGCGCTGCTCGTCCTCGACACCGCCGCCGACATGGAGGCGGCTCTGGCAGGCCGCAGCATCAAGAAGCTGCCCACGTTGCGCGGCCGCACCGTCGTCAATCTGTTCTTCGAGGACTCCACCCGCACCCGGACCTCGTTCGAGGTCGCGGCCAAGCGGCTGTCCGCCGACGTCATCAACTTCTCGGCCAAAGGCTCGAGTGTGAGCAAGGGGGAGTCCCTCAAGGACACCGCACTCACTCTCGAGGCGATGGGGTCGGACGCGGTCGTCGTCCGGCACTGGGCAAGCGGCGCCCCCCACCGGCTCGCCACCTGGATCCGCGGCAGCGTGGTCAACGCCGGGGACGGCACTCATGAGCACCCCACCCAGGCGCTCCTCGACGCGTACACGATGCGGAGCCGGACCGGCCGACTCGAAGGCCTGCACGTCACCGTGGTCGGCGACGTCCTGCACTCTCGGGTGGCGCGCAGCAACGTTCTGCTGCTGTCCACTCTCGGTGCCGAGGTCACCCTCGTCGCGCCCCCGACCTTGCTGCCGGTCGGCGTACCGAGCTGGCCCTGCGCGGTTTCCTACGACCTCGACGCGGTGCTGCCCAAAAGTGATGTCGTCATGATGCTGCGGGTCCAGAACGAGCGGATGCAAGGCGGCTTCTTCCCGACGCCCCGCGAGTACTCGCGCCGCTACGGCCTCGACGCGCGTCGCATGGCGGCGCTGCCCGACGATGCGATCGTGATGCATCCGGGCCCGATGAACCGGGGTGTCGAGATCGCCGCCGAGGTCGCCGACAGCGTGCGCTCGACGATCGTCGAGCAGGTCGCCAACGGCATCTCGGTACGGATGGCCGTGCTCTACCTGCTGCTCGGCGGGTTGATCGACGTCTCCGACAGCGAGGCGGCGGCGGCATGAGCCGACGCGGTGGTTTTGTCATTCGCGGCGCCCGCCCGCTCGGCGGCGACATCCGGGACTTGTACGTCGATGGCGGCGAGCTCGTCGACACCGCCCCGAGCGGGGCCGAGACGATCGACGCCGATGGCCTGATCGCGCTGCCCGGGTTCGTCGACCTGCACACCCATCTGCGCGAACCCGGCCGGGAGGATGCCGAGACCGTCGAGACCGGCACGCGTGCGGCGGCGCTCGGCGGCTTCACGGCGGTGCACGCCATGGCCAACACCGACCCGGTCGCCGACGTCGCCGGGGTCGTCGAGCAGGTGTGGCGGCTCGGCCAGGAAGCCGGTCACTGCGACGTGCATCCGGTGGGGGCGGTCACGGTCGGCCTCGCCGGGGAGCGGCTCGCCGAGCTCGGCGCGATGGCGGACTCGGCGGCGCGGGTACGCGTGTTCTCCGACGACGGGAAGTGCGTCCACGACCCGCTGCTGATGCGGCGGGCGCTGGAGTACGTGAAGGCGTTCGACGGTGTCGTCGCGCAGCACGCCCAGGACCCGAGACTGACCGAGTCGGCGCAGATGAACGAGGGCGAGTGGTCTGCGACCCTGGGCCTTGCCGGCTGGCCGGCGGTCGCCGAGGAGGCGATCATCGCGCGGGACTGCCTGCTGGCAGCGCACGTCGGCTCCCGGGTGCACTTCTGCCACGTCTCGACCGCCGGCTCGGTGGAGCTCGTGCGGTGGGCGAAGGGCAAGGGCTGGAACGTGACCGCAGAGGTCACCCCACACCACCTGCTGCTCACCGACGACCTCGTGGCCTCCTACGACCCGGTGTTCAAGGTGAACCCTCCGCTGCGTACGCACGACGACGTCGTCGCGCTGCGACAAGCCCTCGCCGACGGGACCATCGACGCGGTCGCCACCGATCACGCCCCGCACGCGCTCGAGGACAAGGAGACCGAGTTCGCCGCTGCCGCGTTCGGGATGACCGGGCTCGAGACGGCACTTGCGGTCGTCGCGACCTCGATGGTCGAGACCGGCCTGCTCGACTGGGCCGGCGTCGCGGACCGGATGAGCGTGCGGCCCGCCGCCATCGGGCGGCTACCCAAACACGGCCAACCGCTCGAGCCGGGCGCTCCCGCGAACCTGGTGCTCGTGGATCCGGCGGCGCGGTGGACCGTCGACCCGGCGGCAACCGCCAGCCGCAGCCGCAACACACCGTTCGCCGGACGCGAGCTCTCGGCACGCGTTGTCGCGACGTTCCTGCGGGGCAGACCCACGGCGATGGACGGCAAACCCACATGACGCTTGCCGCTGACGCCGCGAAGAAGGTGCTGATCGACCCTCATCCGGCGTGGGGAAGCCTCGGTGTGGCGATCGCCGCGGCCGTCATCTTCCTGCTGTTCTCCGGCTGGATCGTCTTCCAGCGGGTCCGTCACGGAAAGGACAACGACGATGACTGAGCCGGCGATCCTCGTGCTGGAGGACGGCCGGACCTTTCGCGGGCGCTCGTACGGCGCGACCGGCGAGACCTTCGGCGAGGCGGTCTTCACGACCGGCATGACCGGCTACCAGGAGACCCTCACCGACCCGTCGTTCCACCGCCAGGTCGTGGTGCAGACGGCGCCTCACATCGGCAACACCGGCGTCAACGACGACGACCCGGAGTCGCGCCGAGTCTGGGTGTCGGGCTACGTCGTCCGGGATCCGGCACGGATCCCCAGCAGCTGGCGCTCGCGCCGCACTCTCGACGTGGAGCTCGCGGCGCAAGGTGTCGTCGGCATCTGCGGCGTCGACACCCGTGCGCTCACCCGCCACCTGCGGGAGCGCGGCGCGATGCGAGTCGGCGTCAGCAGCGTCGAGACCGACAGTGACGCGTTGCTGGAGCGGGTTCTGGCCAGCCCGGAAATGGAAGGCGCGAACCTCGCCGACGAGGTGTCGACCGCTGACGCCTACGTCGTGCCTGCGGTGGGGGAGAAGCGGTTCACGGTCGCCGCGGTCGACCTCGGCATCAAGGCCTCGACGCCGCGCTACATGGCAGAGCTGGGCTGCGAGGTCCACGTGCTGCCGGCCAGCTCGACCGCTGCGGACATCCTCGCGGTCGCTCCCGACGGCGTGTTCTTCTCCAACGGTCCTGGCGACCCGGCGACCGCGGACGGTCCGGTCGCCGCGCTGCGCGGCGTGCTCGGCGTCAAGCCGGTGTTCGGCATCTGCTTCGGCAACCAGATCCTCGGGCGCGCGCTCGGCTTCGGCACCTACAAGCTGAAGTTCGGACACCGGGGTGTGAACCAGCCCGTGCAGGACCGGCGGACCGGGAAGATCGCGATCAGCAGCCACAACCACGGTTTCGCCGTCGACGCCCCGCTCGACGAGCCGGCATCGACCGAGTTCGGCAAGGTGGAGGTCAGCCACGTCGACTTGAACGACCAAGTGGTCGAGGGGCTGCGGTGTCTCGACGTACCGGCGTTCTCCGTGCAGTACCACCCGGAAGCCGCGCCCGGCCCGCACGACGCGACCGACCTGTTCGCCACGTTCGCCGACCTGATGACTGCGAGCCGCTGACATGCCCAAGCGCACCGACATCAGCAGCGTCCTGGTCATCGGGTCCGGCCCGATCGTCATCGGGCAGGCCTGCGAGTTCGACTACTCCGGCACGCAGGCGCTGCGCGTGCTGCGCGACGAGGGGCTGCGGGTGAGCCTGGTCAACTCCAACCCGGCAACGATCATGACCGATCCGGAGTTCGCCGACGCGACCTACATCGAGCCGATCACTCCGGAGTACGTCGAGAAGGTCATCGCGATCGAGCGGCCCGACGGGCTGCTCGCCACGCTCGGCGGCCAGACCGCACTCAACACCGCGATCGCGTTGCACGACCGCGGTGTGCTCGACAAGTACGGCGTCGAGCTGCTCGGCGCGTCGGTCGAGGCGATCCACGCCGGTGAGGATCGCCAGAAGTTCAAAGGCGTCTGCGACGCGATCGGCGCCGACTACGCCCGCAGCACACTCGTGCGCACCGTCGAGGAGGCGGTCGCGGTGGCGGCGGAGCTCGGCTACCCGCTCGTGCTGCGGCCGTCGTTCACCCTCGGCGGCGGCGGATCCGGCTTCGCCCACGACGAAGCCGAGCTGCGCACGATGATCGCGGCGGGACTCGCCGCCAGCCCGGTGCACGAGGTGCTCGTCGAAGAGAGCGTGCTCGGCTGGAAGGAGTACGAGCTCGAGGTGATGCGCGACCGCAAGGACAACTGCGTGGTCGTCTGCTCCATCGAGAACCTCGACCCGATGGGCGTGCACACCGGCGACAGCATCACGGTGGCACCGGCGATGACTCTCACCGACCGCGAGTACCAGAAGATGCGCGACATGGCCTTCGCGGTCATCCGCCAGGTCGGCGTGGAGACCGGTGGCTCGAACATCCAGTTCGCGGTCGACCCCGAGACCGGTCGGCAGGTCGTCATCGAGATGAACCCGCGGGTGTCGCGGTCGAGCGCGCTCGCGTCCAAGGCGACCGGCTTCCCGATCGCGAAGATCGCCGCGAAGCTCGCCCTCGGCTACACCCTCGACGAGATCCCCAACGACATCACCCGCGAGACGCCGGCCAGCTTCGAGCCCAGCCTCGACTACGTCGTGGTCAAGATCCCGCGCTTCGCCTTCGAGAAGTTCCCGGGGGCGGACACGACCCTGACCACTCACATGAAGAGCGTCGGTGAGGTCATGGCGTTGGGCCGCAGCTTCACCGAGGCGCTGCAGAAGGCAACGCGGTCGCTGGAGGCCAAGGGCGCCGAGCTGGACTTCGCCTCTGCTCCGGGCGACGTCGAGGACTGGATTGCCAAGGCGCGGCGGCCGCACGACCGCCGGCTGCAGGCCGTCGTACAGGCGATGCGGGCAGGCGCAGACATCGACCGGCTGCACGACGAGACCGGCATCGACCCGTGGTTCCTCGACCAGCTCGCGCTGCTCGGCGAAGTCGCCGCCGACCTCGCCGCGGCGACGACTCTCGACGCCGACGCGCTACGGGCCGCCAAGCAGCACGGCTTCTCCGATGCGCAGATCGCCGCGATTCGCGGGCTGACCGAGACCGAGGTGCGCGCCCTCCGCCACGAGCTCGGCGTCCGGCCGGTCTACAAGACCGTCGACACCTGCGCCGCGGAGTTCGCGGCGAAGACGCCGTACCACTACTCGTCCTACGACGAGGAGGACGAGATCGGTCCGGGTGAGCGACCGAAGGTCCTCATCCTCGGCAGCGGCCCCAACCGCATCGGGCAGGGCGTGGAGTTCGACTACTCCTGCGTCCATGCCTGTTACGCGTTGCACGACGCCGGCTTCGAGACGGTCATGGTCAACTGCAACCCCGAGACGGTCTCGACCGACTACGACACCTCCGACCGGCTCTACTTCGAGCCGCTCACCTGCGAGGACGTGCTGGAGGTCGTCGACGCCGAACGCCGCAGCGGCGAGGTCGTCGGGGTCGTCGTCCAGCTCGGGGGGCAGACGCCGCTCGGGCTCGCGCAACGGCTCAAGGACGCCGGAGTCCCCATCGTCGGTACGCCGCCGGAGGCCATCCATCTCGCGGAGGAGCGCGGCGCGTTCGGTCGGGTGCTAGCGGCTGCCGGCCTCGCCGCGCCCAAACACGGCACGGCGCGCTCGTACGACGAGGCCGTGGAGATCGCTCACGAGATCGGCTATCCGGTGCTCGTGCGCCCGTCGTACGTGCTGGGTGGTCGCGGCATGGAGATCGTCTACGACGACCCCACCCTGCGCGACTACATCGACCGGGCGACCGAGGTCAGTCCCGAACATCCGGTGCTCGTCGATCGCTTCCTCGACGACGCGATCGAGGTGGACGTGGACGCCCTCTACGACGGCGAGGAGCTGTTCCTCGGCGGGGTGATGGAGCACATCGAGGAGGCCGGCATCCATTCCGGTGACTCGGCGTGCGCGCTTCCGCCGATCACCCTCGGCCGCGCCGACATCGCCCGGATCCGCGACGCCACCGAGGCGATCGCGAAGGGCGTCGGGGTACGCGGGCTGCTCAACGTCCAGTTCGCGATCGCCGGCGACGTGCTCTACGTCCTCGAGGCGAACCCGCGAGCCAGCCGGACCGCCCCGTTCGTCTCGAAGGCGACCGCCGTACCACTGGCCAAGGCGGCCGCCCGGGTCATGCTCGGCACCTCGATCGCCGAGCTGCGCCGGGAAGGGATGCTTCCGGCGGGCGACGGCGCCGACCTGCCGTTCGACGCGGCGATCTGCGTCAAGGAGGCAGTGCTCCCGTGGTCACGGTTCGCCGGCGTCGACACCGTGCTCGGGCCGGAGATGAAGTCGACGGGCGAGGTCATGGGGGTCGACGCCACCTTCGGCACTGCCTTCGCCAAGTCGCAGGAGGCGGCCTACGGCGCGCTGCCGACCAAGGGCCGGGTGTTCGTCTCGGTCGCCAACCGCGACAAGCGCCACCTCATCTTCCCGGTCAAGCGGCTCGCCGATCTCGGCTTCGAGGTGCTCGCCACCGAGGGCACCGCGGAGGTGTTGCAACGCAACGGTGTGCCTTCCACCGTCGTACGGAAGAACTCCGACGGCCGCGGTCCCGACGGCGAGCCGACGATCGTCGACCGGATCGCCGCGGGTGAGGTCGACCTGATCGTCAACACGCCGTTCGGGAACTCCGGGCCCCGGCTGGACGGCTACGAGATTCGTACCGCGGCGGTGATGCGAGGCGTGCCCTGCCTGACGACGGTGCAGGCGCTCGCCGCCGCCGTACAAGGCATCGAGGCGTTGCGTGGCGGCGAGATCGGTGTCGCGCCGCTGCAACGCCACCACGTGCTGATCCAGACCGCTCGCTACGGTGGCGGGAGCACCGAGCGCGAGGGAGGGTCCGCCTGATGGGAATCCAGGTCAAAGGCGAGGTCCTCAACGTCAAGCCGGTCGGCGAGTACTACTCGATGACCGTGGTCGCTCCCGGGATCGCCGAGCTGACCCGGCCGGGTCAGTTCGTCGCGGTTGCGGTCGGTGGTGACGGCGGCGGGATGCTGTTGCGCCGCGCGTTCTCGATCTACTCGGTGCGCGAGACCGGGGTGTACGGCGGAACGGTCGAGTTCATCTTCTCGGTCGCGGGTCGCGGCACAGCGTGGCTTGCGGCGCAGCGCCCGTACGACCCGATCGACATCGTCGGGCCGCTCGGCCGACCGTTCGCGCTCCCGCGGGAGCCGGCGAACTGCGTCGTCGTGGGTGGCGGCTACGGCGCTGCTCCGCTGTTCATGCTGTCCGACGCGCTGCGCACCCGCGGTTGTCGCATCGACGCGGTGCTCGGTGCCTCGACCGGGGACCGGCTCTTCGGTGCCCTCGACGCGAAGCGCATGGCCGCCAGCGTCGCCTTCACCACCGACGACGGCACGTACGGCGAGAAAGGCCGGGTGTCCGACGTACTGCCCGAAGTGATCGATCGGGTGAAGGCCGACGTGATCTACGCCTGCGGGCCGATGGCGATGCTGCAGGCGGTCCAGGCGGTCGCGAGTGCGGCCTACGACGGCGCCGGCATCCCGACGCAGCTGTCGGTGGAGGAGTCGATGGCATGTGGCATCGGCGTCTGCATGACATGTGTGCTGCCGATCATCGGCAACGACGGCCAGACCCGGATGTCGCGATCGTGTGCCGACGGGCCGGTGTTCCCCGGCGACCGGATCCGTTGGGACGCCTTGGGAACCGTTCCCGACGACGCGGTCGGAGCCACGCAGTGACCGCGGCAGGGAAGCGCGCAGCGATGGTCGAGGCGGAGGTCGTGACGTGACGGTGACACTCAAGCGGCAGGTCGAGCCGATCCGTCACTTCAACGTCGACATGACGACGAAGCTCGGCTCACTGACCGTCGCCGACCCGGTGTTCACCGCCTCGGGGTGCGCCGCCGCCGGACAGGAGGTGGCGCAGTACAACGACCTCACTGCGATCGGTGGCGTCGTCACGAAGTCGATCCAGCTCACGGCGCGGGCGGGCCGGGCGACCCCTCGGATGGCGGAGACGCCGAGCGGGATGCTCAACTCGATCGGCCTACAGGGGCCGGGCATCGACGTCTTCATCAACCGCGACCTCGCCTGGCTCGAGGAGCACGGCGTCACCACGGTCGCCTCGATCGCCGGTCACACCGTCGAGGAGTACGGCAAGCTCGCCGGCAAGCTGCGCGGGAAGCCGGTCGGCATGATCGAGGTCAACATCAGCTGCCCGAACGTCGAGGACCGCGGTCAGGTGTTCGCGTGCGACCGCAGCGCCGCGGCGTCGGTGATCCAAGCGGTACGCCGGGCGGCTCCGCCCAGCCTGCCGATCTTCGCCAAGCTGTCGCCGGACGTCACTGACATCGTCGAGATCGCCAAGGCCTGCGTCGACGCCGGCGCCAACGGACTGAGCCTGATCAACACGACACTCGGGATGGTGATCGACACCGTCACGATGCGGCCGCTGTTGGCCGGTGTCACCGGCGGCCTGTCGGGTCCCGCGATACGCCCCTTGGCGCTTCGCTGCGTCTGGCAGGTCCATCAGGCGATGCCCGACGTACCGCTGTTCGGCATCGGCGGGATCCGCACCGGCAACGACGCCTTGGAGTTCGTCCTCGCCGGTGCCAGCGCCATACAGGTCGGGACGGTGATCTTCCACGACCCGGGTGCACCTGCCCGCATCTCCCGCGAGCTGCGCGAGGCGCTCGCAGCGCGTGGCATCGACCGGCTCGAGCAGGCCATCGGGTTGGCGCACCGCGCCCCCGAGCTGATCGTGCCGGAGCTGCCGGACCCGCCCGGCGACGGCGAGCAGATCACGGACGGGACGAGCGAGGCGGACGGCATCGAGGCCGAAGAGGACGACCCGTTGGCCGACGACTGGTGGGAGGACCAGGACGCGTGAGGGATCAGAGAGCTCCGATTGCAGTCGCCCTCGATACGGGCGACCTGGCGACCGCGGTGCGCTGGGCGCAGTCCGTGGCGCCGTACGTCAGCACGGTCAAGGTCGGCCTCGAGCTGTTCTGCGCGGAGGGCCCGGGCGCGGTCGAGAAGATCCGGGCGGCGGCAGAGGTCGAGATCTTTCTCGACCTCAAGCTGCACGACATCCCCGCGACGGTCCGTGGCGCTGCCGGATCCGTGGCGTCGCTGGCCCCTGACTATCTGACGGTCCACGCCTCGGGCGGTCCTGCCGTGATCGCCGCTGCCGCCGAGGCGCTGCCCGAGACGAGAGTGACCGCGATCACCATCTTGACCTCTCTGACGGCCGACGACTTGGACCTCCTCGGCATCGCCGGGCCGCCGGCCGACGCCGTCGTACGACTCGCGCAAATCGCGGTCGACGCGGGAGCGCGGGCGTTGGTCTGCTCGCCGCAGGAGGTCGCCCTCGTGCGTGCTGCGGTCGGGGACGGCGTACGCCTGATCACCCCGGGGGTCCGGCCGGCCGGGACCGACACCCATGACCAGGCGCGGGTCGCGACTCCCGAACAGGCACTCGCCGACGGGGCCGATTTGGTGGTCGTGGGCAGGCCGATCACCGGTGCCGATGATCCGGGTGAGGCGGCTGGTTCGATCGCGGCGGCACTGTCGCGTCAGTGAGGGCCGCGGCCAGTTGCGCGACCTGTGTCAGCCTCGCTAGGTTCGCCGCCGCTAGCGATATGAGGCAGCGAGCGCGGCGCCGCGCCGGACCTCACCGATGTGACCTCGAGGTGGCACTCCTTGGCACTCCCGCCGTTGACTCCGCAGCAGCGGGCCGCCGCGCTCGAGAAGGCGGCTGCTGCTCGTCGGACGCGGGCCGACCTCAGAGAGCGTTTGAAGCAGTCGACGGTGTCGCTCGCGGAGGTGTTCGCCGAAGGCGAGCGCGACGAGGCGATCGGGAAGATGCGCGTCAGCGCGGTCCTCGAGTCGATGCCCGGCGTCGGCAAGATCCGAGCCCAGCGGATCATGGAACGGCTCTCGATCTCCGCGAGCCGGCGGGTGCGGGGGCTGGGGGCGCACCAGCGGACGGCCCTCGTACGTGAGTTCTCCGACTAGCCGCCTGACCGTCCTGTCGGGGCCCGCCGGGGTCGGCAAGAGCTCGGTCGGCGCTGCCTTGCGGGAGCTCGCGCCGCAGGTCTGGCACTCGGTCAGCGCAACGACCCGGCGGCAACGGCCCGGCGAGGTCGACGGGGAGTCGTACTTCTTCCTCAGCGCCGACGAGTTCGAGGAGATGTCCAAGAACGGCGAGCTGCTCGAGCAGGCCGTTTACGCCGGCAACCGCTACGGCACGCCGCGCGGACCGGTCCGGGAACGGCTGGCCGCCGGGATCCCGGTCCTGCTCGAGATCGAGCTGCAGGGCGCACGTCAGATCCGGGCGATCGATCCCGATGCGCTGCTGGTCTTCCTCGCGCCGCCGTCGTGGGAGGAGCTCGAGCGGCGGCTGCGCGGACGGGGCACGGAGGACGCCGAGGTGATCGAGCGCCGGCTGGCCCAGGCCAAGGTCGAGCTCGCCGCCGAAGGCGAGTTCGACGAGGTCATCGTCAACACCTCGATCCCCGAAGCCGCCGCAGCACTGGCCGCCCTCATCTCGGCCAACCCCCGGTGATCTTGACGTTTTCGGCCTGATGGCGCCCCCATGAGGCCGAAAACGTCAAGATCACCGAGGGAAGGCGGGGCTCCTGTAGGCTTGACGGGCACTTCCGCGACCGAGATGAGGCATTGCGTTGGCCGGCACCGCTGCTCGCCCCGAGGGCATCACCAATCCGCCCATTGACGAGCTGCTCGACAAGGTCGAGAGCAAGTATGCCCTCGTCATCTACGCCGCCAAGCGCGCGCGACAGATCAACGCCTACTACTCCCAGCTCGGCGAGGGCCTGCTGGAGTACGTCGGTCCGCTGGTTCCGGCGCACGTGCAGGAGAAGCCGCTGTCGGTGGCGCTGCGCGAGGCGAACCAGGACCTGCTGACCTTCGAGCAGGTCGAAGTCACCGCGTAACGGCTCATGTCGACCGAGCGCAGGCGCGTCGTCCTCGGCGTCTGCGGAGGCATTGCTGCCTACAAGGCATGTGAGCTGCTGCGTCGCTTCACCGAGTCCGGGTACGACGTGCGCGTCGTGCCCACGGCCGCCGCGCTGAAGTTCGTCGGCGAGACCACCTGGGCGGCGCTGTCCGGCAACCCGATCTCGACCGAGGTGTGGACCGAGGCGCATCGCGTCCCGCACGTGACGCTCGGCCGGCAGGCCGACCTGGTCGTCGTCGCGCCCGCGACGGCGGACTTTCTCGCCCGGCTCGTCATCGGTCGCTCCGACGACCTGCTCACCGCCACGCTGCTGACGGCTCGCTGCCCGGTCATCGTTGCCCCGGCGATGCACACCGAGATGTGGCAGCACCCGGCGACCGAAGCGAACGTCGCGACGTTGCGGGCCCGCGGCGTGATCGTGCTCGACCCCGCAGTCGGCCGGCTCACCGGCGCCGACACCGGCATCGGGCGACTGCCGGACCCGGAGGAGATCTTCCGCGTCGCGCGGACCGTGCTCGAGCGTGGCGTGGCCTCGCTCGCGCATGACCTGACGTCCCGGCACGTGCTGGTGACCGCGGGCGGGACCCGGGAGCCACTCGACCCGGTGCGCTTCCTCGGCAACCGGTCGAGTGGCCGTCAGGGGTACGCGATCGCCCGGGCCGCGCTTGCCCGCGGCGCCGAGGTCACGCTGGTCACCGCCAACTCGTCGCTGGCCGATCCGGCAGGTGCGAAGGTGGTGCGCGTCGGCACCGCCGAGGACATGCGGATCGCGGTGGAGGAGCTTGCCGGTAGCGCAGACGCCATCGTGATGGCGGCGGCTGTCGCCGACTTCCGGCCCGCGGTCCGAGCCGGCAGCAAGATCAAGAAGGGCGCGGTCGACCCCGACCCGATCGAGCTCGTCCGCAACGTCGACATCCTCGCCGACATCTCGCGGACCCGCCGGCGCAGCGGTCAAATCATCGTCGGGTTCGCCGCCGAGACCGACAACGTGATCGCCAACGGCCGGGCAAAGCTCGAGGCGAAGGGCTGCGATCTGATCGTCGTCAACGAGGTCGGCGAGCACCGCACGTTCGAGTCCGAGCACAACGCGGCAACGATCCTCGGCGCCGACGGCAGCGAGACTGTGGTCGAACACGGCAGCAAGGAAGCTCTCGGCCACGCGATCTTGGACCTCGTCGCCGCACGCCTCGGCTGAAGTTGTTCCCGCTCGACCTCGGAGGGGGCCTGGTCCTCCACCCGGCCCGCACGGCCGATGCCGACGAGCTGTTCTCGCTCGTCGATGCCGACCGGCAACGGCTGCGCGAATGGTTGCCGTGGGTCGACGGCACCGCCACCGCGGACACGGTGCGTACCTTTCTCGCGGGTGTCGAAGCCTCCTCCGAACGTCGCAACGGGATCCACACCGTGGTTCGCCTCGACGGGCGAGCAGCTGGGGTCGCCGACCTGACCTTCGACGGCCTCGACAACGGTCACGTCGGCTACTGGCTCGCGGCGAGGGCACTCGGCCGAGGGGTGATGACCCGCGTGGTCGCCGAGCTGATCGACCTCGGGTTCGGCGTGGCCGAGCTGCATCGCATCGAGCTGCAGGCGCCGACCGGCAACCACCGCAGCCGTGCCGTCGCCGAGCGGCTCGGGATGACCTTCGAGGGGGTACGCCGGCAGGCCGAACGGCTGCCGAGCGGGTTCGTCGACCTGGCCGTGTACTCGGTGCTCGCGTCCGAGTGGGCGGGCGCCAGCACCGTCCTCGCCGCGTATGGAACCGGTGAGCGCCGGAATCGGTAGACTCCCCGCGGGCCGGCGTCGCTGCGCCCGCCTTCCCAGTGGGACCGATAGGAGCCGTACGTGTCTCGCCGCCTGTTCACCTCTGAGTCCGTCACCGAGGGTCACCCGGACAAGATCGCCGACCAGATCAGCGACGCCATCCTCGACGCGATGATCAAGGAAGACCCCACGAGCCGGGTGGCGGTCGAGACGCTGATCACGACAGGACAGGTCCATGTCGCCGGCGAGGTTCGCACCGAGACCTACGTCGACATCGCGAGCATCGTCCGCGAGAAGGTGCTCGACATCGGTTATGACTCCTCGCGCAAGGGCTTCGACGGCAACTCGTGCGGCGTCAGCGTGTCCATCGGCTCGCAGTCGCCGGACATCGCGCAGGGCGTCGACGACGCGTTCGAGCACCGGGCCGAGGGCGACGACGACCCGCTCGACCGGCAGGGCGCGGGCGACCAGGGCCTGATGTTCGGCTTCGCGTGCACCGAGACCCCCGAGCTGATGCCGCTGCCGATCGCGCTGGCCCACCGGCTCGCTCGCCGGCTGTCGGCGGTGCGCAAGAGCGGTACGGTGCCCTACCTGCGCCCGGACGGCAAGACGCAGGTGACGATCGAGTACGCCGACAACAAGCCGGTGCGCCTCGACACCGTGGTCGTGTCGAGCCAGCACGCGGCGGACATCGACATCGACACGTTGCTCGCTCCCGACGTCCGCGAACACGTCGTCGATCCCGAGCTGAAAGACCTCGGCATCGACACCGACGGATACCGGCTGCTCGTCAACCCGACCGGGCGCTTCGAGGTGGGCGGCCCAATGGGCGACGCCGGCCTCACCGGCCGCAAGATCATCGTCGACACCTACGGCGGGATGGCACGCCACGGCGGCGGCGCCTTCTCCGGCAAGGACCCCTCGAAGGTCGACCGCTCCGCGGCGTACGCGATGCGCTGGGTCGCCAAGAACGTCGTCGCCGCCGGCTTGGCGCAGCGATGCGAGGCGCAGGTCGCCTACGCGATCGGCAAGGCACGGCCGGTCGGCATGTTCATCGACACCTTCGGCACCGGGGTCGTGGACGACGACAAGATCCAGGAAGCGATCCTCGAGGTCTTCGACCTGCGTCCGGCCGCGATCATCCGGGACCTCGACCTGCTGCGACCGATCTACTCGCAGACCGCGGCGTACGGCCACTTCGGCCGGCCCGAGCTCGACTTCACCTGGGAGTCGACTTCGCGAGTCGACGCGCTCAAGGCCGCCGCCGGCAAGTAAGGCGCCGCCGGCTGGTCGCGGGCGGCAGGCGACATCCAGTCGCGACTGTCGCGCACACTCTGGGTGCGCTCCTTTGGGTCGCTCCTCGGACGGCCACCCGCCACCCGCCGATCTTCCTGTCGTTGCGTCTTAGCTTTTGATCTTGATCGAGCGGCGGCCTTTCGGCGCGTGCTTGGGTCGCTCGTCGACGTGCCTTGGGGTGGTGGGGTTGTTGGCTGTCGGGCTTTGCAACAGTTTGTGCTGGTAGACAGTCGAGGCGTGAGCCCCGCGAAGGCAGCCAAGCCGGCGAAGCCCGCGAAGGCAGGGGTCCAGCGGCGGGCCGAACGTTTGCCGATCGCTCGGGTGTCCGTCGACGTCTCGCTGGCGCACCTGGATCGGCCCTTCGACTATCTGGTGAGCGAGGAGCAGGATCGCGCCGCCCAGCCCGGCGTGCGGGTGCGGGTGCGGTTCGCCGGTGCGCTGGTGGGCGGCTTCGTGCTCGAGCGAGCCGCCGAGAGCGAGCACGAAGGGCGGCTGTCCTTTCTCGAGCGAGTACTCGGATCCGAACCCGTGCTGCGGCCGGAGATCATCGAGATCGCGCGCGAGGTGGCCGACCGGCAGGCGGGAGTGTTCGCCGACGTCACCCGGCTCGCTGTGCCGCCCCGGCACGCCGCCGTCGAGCGAACGAAGCGCAAACCGGCGGACGCCCCGGTTTCGGCCCCCGAGCCTCGGGCGCTGGGCCGGTACGCCGGCGGCGCGGAGCTCCTCCACGAGCTCGCCACCGGCACCGCCCGCCGGGTCTGGACGGTGCTCCCGGGCGACTGGCCGGGGGAGATCGCGGCCGCGGTCGGGGCGGTGGTGGCGGCCGGGCGCGGCGCCGTCGTCGTCGTACCGGACGCCCGCGACGTCGACCGGGTCGACCGGGCCCTGCAGGCCTGCCTCGGGGACGGGCACCACGTCGCGCTGACGGCTGACCTCGGGCCGTCGGAGCGCTACGAGCGGTTCCTCGCGGTGTCCCGAGGCGCGGTGCGGGCCGTGGTGGGCACCCGGGCTGCGGTGTGGGCGCCGGTGCACGACCTGGGGTTGATGGTCGTCTGGGACGACGGGGACGACCTGCTCGCCGAGCCGCGATCGCCGTACTGCCACGCCCGCGAGGTCGCGCTGCTGCGGGCCCATCGAGCGGGTGCGTCGCTGTTGCTCGCGGGCCACGCCGTCACCGCCGAGGGCGCTCAGCTGCTGGCAACCGGTTGGGCCAGCGAGCTCGGCCCGAGCGCCCCCGCCAGGACCACCGACCTGCCCGCGGTCCGCGCCTCCGGCGGCGACGAGGAGCTCGCCACCGACGAAGCCGCACGGGCGGCCCGGTTGCCGACGCTCGCCTGGCGTACCGCGAAGGAGGCGCTGGCCAACGGTCCGGTGCTGTTCCAGGTGCCGCGGCAGGGCTACCTGCCGGCGCTGGGCTGCGCGCAGTGCCGTCGTACGGCGCAGTGCAAGCACTGTGCCGGGCCACTCGCCGGAGTGGGGGAGGACGCACCGCCGATCTGCCGGTGGTGCGGCGTGGTCGCCACCGCGTGGCGCTGCCCGCACTGCGCCTCGCTGAAGCTGCGCGCGGTGGTGGTCGGCGCCCGGCGTACCGCAGAGGAGCTCGGCCGGGTCTTCCCGGGCTTCGCGGTGCGCACCTCCGGGGGCAGCAAGGTGCTGGCGACGGTCAAGGGTGACCCGGCGATCGTGGTCGCCACTCCGGGCGCGGAGCCGGTGGCCGCCGGCGGGTACGCCGCAGCGATCCTGCTCGACGGCTGGCTGGCGCTGTCCCGGCCGGATCTGCGGGCAAGCGAGGAGGCGCTGCGGCGCTGGCTCAACGCCGCGAGCCTGGTCCGAGGCGCGGCAGCGGGTGGGCGCGTCGTCGTCGTCGCGCCCGGTGAGCTGCGGCCCGTGCAGGCGCTGATGCGCTGGCAGCCGCGCTGGCACGCCGAACGGGAGCTCGAGGACCGTCGAGCGCTGCACCTGCCGCCGGCGGGCCGGATGGCCGCGCTGACCGGCGATGCCGGCGCCATCAGGGATCTGCTCGACTCCGCCTCGCTACCACCGGCCGCCGAACTCCTCGGCCCGGTGCCGGTCGACAGCGCAGAGCCTGACGCCGAGCGGGTGCTCGTCCGCGTGCCTCGCGTCCGCGCACTGGAGCTCGCCACCAGCCTCAAAGCGGCGCAGGCCGTTCGCAGCGCCAAGAAGGCGGACGGTTCGGTCCGGGTCGAGATGGACCCGATGGTTCTGGGCTAGTCGCGGAGGTAGTGGTCCCACCCGGGCGGGACGATGTGCCGCAGCGCTCGGGTGAGGGCGGGGGTGACCTCGCGGGGCGCGCGGCCCGGCGCCGACACGGTGTGACAGCCGCTCAGCTCGACGTTGGCGTACTGCTGCACGCCGCTGTTGTAGCCGAGATAGATCCGCACCGCAGACCCGTCATCGCGCGGGCAGAAGATGCCGCGCGGCATCGGCGGAGCGTGCTCGATGGCTGCCGCGATCGCGTCCGCGTACGAGGCAGTGTCCATCTTGCGGACGGCGACGCAGTGACCGGTGTTCTCGCTGGGCAGCCACACCGACACCACGCGCCGGGCGTTGCGGTACACCCAGACCAGGCCTTTGGACGTGTCGACGTTCCCGCCAGGAGCGGGGGATTCGACGGTGCAGACGCCCTTGTGCTCCTTGGTCAGCGGCGCGTTGGCGGGAGCGACTTCGTTGACGGGCGTGCCGTGGCGCCGGACGCCCGCCGTTGCGAAGTGCGCGGTTGGGGCGCCGCCGCCGAGGTAGGTCCGCCACGCCGGGGGCGCCGCCGGCAGCAGCGTCTTCTCGAACCGCGTCGTGTTGCCCCAGCGGGCGGCGCGGTCGGGGGCAGAGATCGGCCGGCACCCGTCGAGGGCGGCCTCGGCGTACTCCGTGCTGCCGTTGGCGTAGCCGAAGTACAGCCGCACCGTCGTACCGTCGGAGAACGGGCACGGCAGCGGCTCGTCGGGCATCGGCTTGGCCTGCTCGATGGCCCTGGCCACCCGAGCGGCAAGCGCGGCCGAGCTGACGGTACGCCGGGCGACGCAGCGCTTGGCGTTGAGTCCGGGCAGCCACACCGCTGTCAACGAGGTGGGATCGCCATCAACCCACATCAGCTTCTCGTCGCTCGCCGACGGTCCAGCGGCGGTCACTCCCGCGGCCGAGCAGCTGCCGGCTGAGCGCGTAGCCGCCGGCCCGGAGCGCGGCGCGGCGCGGAAGACGGGGGCGCCGTGGCCTTGCGCGGCCTGGGCGGCGACGCCGCTGCCGAGGAGCAGCGCAGCGGCAGCCGCTGCGACACCGGTGATGCGAAGAGATGCAGCCATGCGAGCCATCATGCGGGTTGGACGCGCCAATCGGCGGTATCGGTTCCCTAACATTGATGCGCCTGTCGTCGCGTCGAGGAGTCCACCAGTGCCGGTCCAGCCGATTCGTCTGTTCGGCGACCCGGTGCTGACCACACCGGCCGAGCCGGTCACCGTCTTCGACAAGGAGCTGCGCCAGCTGGTCCGAGACCTCGCCGAGACGATGCTCGACGCGCCGGGAGTTGGTCTCGCGGCGCCCCAGATCGGGGTCGGGCTGCGGGTGTTCACCTACCACGTCGACGACGAACAGGCCGGCCATCTCGTCAACCCGGTCGTGCGGGCGATCGGTGACGAGGAACAGGACGGCGACGAGGGTTGCCTGTCGCTGCCGGGTCTGACGTTCCAGACGGTGCGCAAGCAGCGAGTCGTGGCGACGGGCGTCGACATGCACGGCGAGCCGGTCGTCGTCGAAGGCACCGAGCTGCTGGCGCGCTGCATCCAGCACGAGACCGACCACCTCGACGGGATCCTGTTCATCGACCGGCTGGATCCGGAGCAGCGGAAAGCGGCGATGAAGGCCATCCGGGAAGCCGAGTGGTCCGGCCTGACGCCGCCCGCGGTACGCGAGTCGCCGCACGTCACCGGCGGCTTGCCGGTCTAGCCGGCATCGACCCGTGCGGATCATGTTCGCCGGTACGCCGGAGGCTGCGCTTCCCTCGTTCGAGGCGCTGCTCGCGTCGGACCGCCACGAGGTCATCGCCGCCGTGACCCGGCCGGACGCGCGCGCCGGCCGCGGCCGGCGGGTCGTGGCCAGCCCGGTGAAGGAGCGCGCCCACGAGGCGGGCATCGAGACGCTCACGCCTGACCGCCCGTCCGATCCCGAGTTCCTCGACCGGCTCGCGCAGCTGGCGCCGGACTGTGTCGCGGTCGTCGCCTACGGCGCGCTGGTGCCGCAGGCCGCCCTCGACATCCCGACCCACGGCTGGGTGAACCTGCACTTCTCGCTCCTTCCGGCCTGGCGTGGTGCGGCGCCGGTGCAACACGCGTTGCTGGCCGGCGACGACGTCACGGGCGCGACGACCTTCCAGCTCGAGGCGGGCCTGGACACCGGGCCGGTCTATGGCGCCATGACCGTCAGCGTGCGGCCACGGGAGACCGCGGGCGAGCTGCTGCACCGGCTCGCCGTCGACGGCGCGGTACTGCTCACCGCCACGCTCGACGCGATCGAGGACGGCACCGTGGCCCCGGTGCCGCAGCCGGAGGACGGGGTCTCGCTGGCGCCGAAGCTGACCGCACAGGACGCCCGGGTGAGCTGGGAGCGTCCTGCCATCGTCGTCGATCGCGTCGTGCGCGGGTGCACACCGGAGCCCGGGGCGTGGACGGTCTTCCGGGACCAGCGGCTCGGGCTCGGACCGGTCGAGCCGGTCGAGGCGGTCCGCGACGTGGCGCTCGCTCCCGGAGAGCTCCTCGACCGCGGCCGCGACGGGGTACTCGTCGGCACAGCGACCAATCCGGTCCGGCTCGGCACGGTGCGGCCCGCCGGCAAGCCGGACCGCGAGGCGACCGACTGGGCCCGCGGTGCCAGGCTGCAGCCCGGCGAGCGCGTCACGTGAGAGCGGGCGTCGCGGGCGGCGCGTCCCGGCAGGCCGACGGTTGACGCCGGACCCGGCACGCAGGGTTGCCGCCGACCTGGTGCTCGCGGTGGACGAGGACGGCGCGTACTCCAACCTGGTGCTCCCGCGGATGATTCGGGACCGCCGCCTCGTCCCGCTCGATGCGGCGTTCGCCACCGAGCTCGGGTACGGCACGCTGCGATGGCAGGGCGTGCTCGACGAGGTGATCGGCGCAGCGGCGCGCCGTGACGTGACGACCCTCGACCTGCCGGTGCGCGCCGTGCTGCGCGTCGGGACCTACCAGCTGCTGCACACTCGGGTCCCGCCACACGCGGCGGTGTCGACGACCGTCGACCTGACCAAGGCTCTCGCCGGCCATCGACCGGCCGGGTTGGTCAACGCCGTCCTGCGCAAGGTCAGCCAGCGCGACTGGGCGAGCTGGTCCGCTTCGCTCGCGCCGCCCGATCCGGTCGGCAGGCTCGCCTTCGAACACGGCCACCCCAGGTGGGTGGCCGAGGCGCTGCTCGACGCCCTGGCCGGCGACCTGACCGAGCTCGGCCGGGCGCTGTCGTTCGATCGCCCGACCACCCATCTGCTGGCCCGTCCCGGTGCCATCGCCCGCGATGCGCTGCTCGCCGAGGCCGGCCCGCGTGCCGCGCCGGGCGCATTGTCGCCGTACGCCGTACACCTGCCCGCCGGTGATCCCGGTGCCATCCAGGCGGTTCGCGACGGCCGGGCGCGGGTTCAGGACGAGGGCAGCCAGCTCGTGGCACTGGCGCTCGCCGCCGCGCCGGTCGAGGGGGAGGATCGTCGCTGGCTGGATGCGTGCGCCGGGCCTGGAGGCAAGGCGAGCCTGCTGGCCGGACTGCTGCCGCCCGGTGGCCGTCTGCTGGCCGGTGAGCTGCAGCCGCACCGGGCCGCGCTGGTCACGACCGGGCTGCGCGGCACGCGGGCTGCAGTGGTCGTCGCGGACGCGACCCGGCCGGCGTGGCGCAGCGACTCGTTCGACCGTGTGCTCGCCGACGTGCCCTGCAGTGGCCTCGGGGCGCTGCGGCGCCGACCCGAGGTCAGGTGGCGGCGTACCCCCGCCGATGTCGACCGGCTCGTGCCGCTTCAGCAGACGCTGCTGGACCGGGCGATCGCCTCGGCCCGGCCGGGTGGCATCGTCTGTTACGCGACATGCTCGCCGCATCCGGCCGAGACGACCCAGATCGTCGCGCACCTGCTCGCCGAGCGCCGGGACGTCGAGCAGATCGACGCGCGATCGGCGCTGCCCGGCGTACCCGAGCTCGGTGCCGGCCCGGCGGCCCAGCTGTGGCCGCACCGGCACGGGACCGACGCGATGTTCATCGCGTTGCTGCGCCGCGTGTAGCGCGGTGCCGAAGCGGTCCGCCACCTACCATGCGACCAATGCAGATCGCGCCGAGCATCCTGTCCGCGGACTTCGCGCGGCTTGCGGACGAGGTTGCAGCGGTCGCGGACGTGGCCGACTGGGTTCACGTCGACGTGATGGACAACCACTTCGTGCCGAACCTCACCCTGGGGCTGGGAACCGTCGAGGCGTTGCTGAAGCACACGACGCTGCCGCTGGACTGCCACCTGATGATCGAGGACCCCGATCGGCACGCCCCGGCGTACGCCGAGGCTGGCGCTGCGAGCGTCACCTTCCACGCTGAGGCTGCGCAGGCCCCGGTCCGCCTTGCCCGCGTGCTGCGCTCGGCGGGCGCCCGCGCGGGACTGGCGTTGCGGCCGGCCACGCCGATCGACGCGTACGCCGACCTGCTGCCCGAGATCGACACCGTGCTCGTGATGACCGTGGAGCCCGGTTTCGGCGGTCAGGCGTTCCTCGACGTCATGCTGCCGAAGATCCGCCGGGCGCGGGAGCTGGTCCGGGAGGGTGAGCACTCGGTGTGGGTGCAGGTCGACGGTGGGGTCGACCTCGACACGATCGAACAGTGCGCCACCGCCGGCGCGGACGTGTTCGTCGCGGGTTCGGCGGTCTACGGGCGCGACGACCCGGCTCAGGCCGTCACCCGCTTGCGCGATGCTGCCAAGAGCGCATCCGCGACGGCATGGTGGTCTGCTCCCTAGATCGTCGGTTTTGCAAGGTCATCCGGCGGGAGCAGAATGGTCGGGCAAGCCCCGCGCGCTCCGGGATCGGTGAAAGTCCGAACCGGCGGTGACGAGATGGTCCGAAGTCCGGGCCGCTCGAAGCCCGCGACCCGGCCGAAGCCATCGGCCGGTGGACCTGGTGGGACTCCAGGGCCGACGGTGAGAGTCCGGATGAGAGGCAGCGCGCGAGCGACACCCGAAGGGTGCCGTCCGTTGCGACGTGCCCGCCGGGCTGCTTCGTTCGCGGCTCCTCGTCCCGGTCCGCCGGTTCGACCCGAGGAGACGAGTGGCCAGCCCCGCCGAGACCACCGCCATGCGCAGCGCACTCGCGCTCGCGCGGGGGGCGCTCGGCACGACGAACCCGAATCCCGCGGTCGGCGCAGTCGTCCTTGACCGAAATGGCCGGGAGGCTGGGGCAGGGGTGACCGCGCCGGTCGGCGGGCCGCACGCCGAGGTGGTCGCACTGACCGCGGCCGGCGAGTCCGCCCGCGGCGGCACTCTCGTCGTGACCCTGGAACCCTGCGCGCACCGCGGTCGTACCGGCGCCTGCGCCCAGGCCGTCGTCGCGGCCGGTATCGCGCGAGTGGTCTACGCCGCCACCGACCCGAACGCCGTCGCCTCGGGCGGGGTCGACCTGTTGCGGGATGCCGGGGTCGACGTCGAAGCGGGCCTGCTCCTCGACGAGGCGGAGGCGGAGCTCGGCCCGTGGCTGGTGGCGATGGGCCGCGGCCGACCCCACGTGACGTGGAAGTACGCCGCGACGATGGACGGGCGGACCGCGGCCCGGGACGGCACCAGCCGCTGGATCACCGGCGAGGCCGCCCGCGCCGACGTCCATCAGCTGCGCGCCCGCGCCGACGCGGTTGTGATCGGCATCGGGACGCTGCTCGCGGACGACCCGGCACTGACTGTGCGCGCGGTCGACGTCGGGCGGCAGCCGGTGCGCGTCGTGGTCGACAGCCATGCGCGTACTCCCGTGGGCTCGAAGCTGCTCGACGGTGCTGCTCCGGCCCTGATCGCGGTGACGGCAAGTGCGCCTGCCAAGCGCCGAGCGGCGTTGCGTGACGCCGGCGCGGAGGTGATCGAGGTGGCGAGCAAGGACGGCCGAGTCGATCTCGGCTCGCTGGTGTCCACGCTGTTCGCCAGAGAGCTCTACCTGCTCCTGGTGGAAGGCGGAGCCACGCTCGCCGCCGGGTTCGTCGGCGACGGTCTGGTCGATCGGGTGGTCGGCTATCTCGCGCCGGCGCTCCTCGGCGCGGGGAGCGACGTGCTCGGAGGTTTCGGGGTTGGCACGATCAATGACGTGAAGCGACTGCGGTTGCGTGACGTCGCAGCCATGGGTGACGACGTACGCATCATCGCTGAGCTCGGAGGTGCGTGATGTTCACGGGGATCGTTGAGTCCGTCGGCGAGGTTGCGGCGATCGAGGATCAGACTGACGCGGTCCGCCTCACTCTCACCGGCAAGTCGCTCGACGGACTGGCCGGCGGCGAGTCGGTCGCGGTCAACGGGGTGTGCCTCACCGTCGCCGACATCCACCCTTCCGGGTTCACCGCAGACGTCATGCGGGAGACCTTGCGGCGTTCGACGCTGGGCGGGCTCGCGGTGGCGGACCGGGTGAACCTGGAGCGATCCGTCACGCCGACCACCCGGCTCGGTGGCCACATCGTCCAGGGCCATGTCGACGGCGTGGCGACCGTTGTTGCCTCACGCCCGTCGGATCACTGGCGCGAGGTCGATCTCGAGGTGCCGGCCGACCTGGTCCGCTACGTCGTCGAGAAGGGCTCGATCGCACTCGACGGCGTGAGTCTGACCGTCGCGTCCGTAGCCGGCACCACCGTCGGCGTCAGCCTGATTCCCGAAACGTTGGCGCGCACGACATTCGGGCAGCGCGAGGTCGGTGACCGGGTCAACGTCGAGGTGGACGTGCTGGCGAAGTACGTCGAGCGGCTGCTGGGTTCCAGGGAGGGCGCGTGATGGGTAGGTCAGGAGGACATCAGCCGGTGGCGGGCTTCAGCGAGGTGGAACGCGCGATCGCCGACATGGCCGCCGGGAAGCCGGTGATCGTCGTCGACGACGCGGACCGGGAGAACGAAGGCGACCTGATCTTCGCCGCCGAGATGGCCACGCCCGAACTGGTCGCGTTCATGGTGCGCTACACCTCCGGCTACATCTGCGTGCCGTTGACCGAGGCCGACTGCGACCGCCTCGACCTGCCGCCGATGTACCACACGAACCAGGACCGGCGTGGGACGGCGTACGCCGTGACGGTCGACCTGATCGAAGGCACCACCACCGGGATCTCTGCTCACGACCGTGCCTTGACCATGCGCGCGCTCGCGGACCCGAACTCCACCCCGGCGGACTTCACCCGTCCCGGTCACGTGGTTCCGCTACGGGCCAAAGACGGTGGCGTGATCCGTCGGGCGGGGCACACGGAGGCAACCATCGACCTGTGCCGGCTCGCCGGCCTGCGGCCGGCCGGGGTGCTCTGCGAGATCGTCAGCGAGAAGGACGTCGAAGGCATGGCGCGGCTCGACGAGCTCGAGGTCTTCGCGGCCGAGCACGATCTCGCGCTGATCGCGATCGCCGACCTGATCGCCTACCGCCGTCGTACCGAGAGCCAGGTCGAGCAGGTCGCGGACGCCCGCATACCCACCAACCACGGCGAGTTCCGCGCGGTGGGCTTCCGCAGCCTGGTCGACGGCATCGAGCACGTCGCCCTGGTCCGGGGGGACATCGGCGACGGCGAGGATGTGCTCGTGCGGGTCCACTCCGAATGCCTCACCGGTGACGTGTTCGGCAGCCGTCGCTGCGACTGCGGCCCGCAGCTCGACGCGGCGCTGGCGGCCGTCGCCGCGGAGGGCAGGGGAGTGGTCCTCTACGTCCGCGGCCACGAGGGGCGCGGCATCGGGCTGATGCACAAGCTGCAGGCCTACCAGCTCCAGGACCAGGGTCAGGACACCGTCGATGCCAACGTGTCCCTCGGGCTGCCGGCGGACGCGCGGGACTACGGCACGGGCGCGCAGATCTTGTCGAGCCTCGGAGTTCGCTCCATGCGGCTGTTGACGAACAACCCCGAGAAGCGTGCGGGCCTGGAGGGCTACGACCTGTCGATCATTGCCCGCGTCCCGCTTCCGGTGCGGGTGACACCGGAGAACCTGCGCTACCTCACGACCAAGCGCGATCGGATGGGCCACGACATCCCCGGGCTGCCGGCTGTCGTCGAAGAGGAGCTGACCGAGGCGAGTGCCGACGTACTTCCCGCGGCCGTAGCGGAGAGCGCGGTCCGCGCGGCGCCGGACCTCTACCGCAGCGCCGTTCGGATGGCCTACGCGCTCTCGCCGTTAGCGACACCGGTGGAGGAGGCCGAATGAGCGGCAGCGGAGCGCCGATCGAGGAGGTGCCCGACGGCAGCGGTCTGCGGGTGGCCGTCGTTGCGGCTCGCTGGCACAGCGAGATCACTGATGCGCTGCTCGCCGGCGCCCTGCGCGGCCTCGAGGACGCGCAAGTCGATGCGCCGTACGTCTGTCGGGCGCCCGGTGCGTTCGAGCTGCCCGTCATAGCCCGCGACCTCGCCGCAGAACATGACGCCGTCGTGGCGCTGGGCGTTGTCATCCGTGGCGGCACACCGCACTTCGAGTACGTGTGCTCGGCGGCTACCGACGGCCTGTCGCGGATCGCGACCGACACCGGCGTCCCGGTAGGCTTCGGGTTGCTGACCTGCGACACCACTGCGCAGGCAATCGACCGGGCGGGACTGCCTGGGTCGAGCGAGGACAAGGGACGGGAGGCCGCGATGGCTGCGGTCGAGACGGCGCTGGTGCTGCGGGCGATCCGCGCCCACCGCCATGCACCGGCGGACGGTCGCTGACCGCTCCGCCCGCATCTCGGCGCCCTGTCCTGTCCTCTTCGAAAGGCCATCACCGTGCTCTCGCTCGTGCTTCCCAAGGGTTCGCTGGAGAAGGCGACCCTCGAACTGTTCGACGCTGCCGACCTGGCCGTGCGGCGCGGGTCCGACCGCGACTACCGCGCGGGCATCTCCGATCCCCGGGTCGACCGCGTGATGTTCCTGCGGCCGCAGGAGATCCCGCGCTACGTCGAGGAAGGGCTCTTCGACCTCGGCATCACCGGTCGTGACTGGATCACCGAGACCTCGGCGAAGGTCGAATCGGTGTGTGAGCTCGAGTACTCGAAGGCGACCTCGAACCCGGTCCGGATCATCCTTGCCGTCCCTGCCGACCACCCGGCGCAGACGGGGGCGCAGCTTCCCGACGGCGTACGGGTCTCGACCGAATACCCCGAGCTCACCCGGCGGTTCTTCGCCGATGCCGGCGTCAACGCGGTCATCGTGCCGTCGTACGGCGCCACTGAGGCCAAGGTGCCCGACATCGTCGACGCGATCGTCGACGTGACCGAGACCGGCTCGTCGCTTCGCGCGCACGGGCTGCGGATCCTCGAGACGCTGCTGACCTCCCGTACCGAGCTCATCGCGAACCCGCAGGCCTACGCCGATCCGGAGAAGCGCGCCGCGATGGAGGACATCGCGCTGCTGCTGCAGGGGGCGATCCGGGCCCGGGGGACGGTCTACCTGATGCTGAACGTCTCCGAAGGCGACCTCAGCGCCGTGCTGGCCCAGCTGCCGTCGATGAGCTCACCGACGCAGACGCAGCTCGCCGGGGGTGGGTACGCGCTCGGGACCGTCGTACCCAAACAGGGCGTCAACGAGCTGATCCCTGCGCTGAAGGCAGCCGGAGCGCGGGACATCCTCGAACTCCCCATCGCCAAAATCGTCGAATAACACCCCCGGTGATCTTGACGTTTTCGGCCTGAAAGCCGCCTCATCGGGCCGAAAACGTCAAGATCACCGCGGGTATGGCCAGGCCTGTGGATGGCCGGCGCCGCCGCGCGGCCGAACTGTCGATGCTGTCGCGGTGCCTCCGACGCCGTACGTGCCATTGGCCTTGACCCACGCGCCCTTCACCTCCGCCGAAGCTGCCGTCGCCGGGGTCAGCGACTCCGCACTGCGGCGAGGGCCGTGGCGACATGTGTTCCGGGAGGTATGGGTTCACGAGGACGTCCCCGACAACCGGGAGACCCGCGTCGAGGCGGTCCGGCTCGTCCTCGGCAAGCACGCGTTCGTGTGCGGCCTGACTGCGGCGTGGATGTACGGGATCGACGCCCGTGACCGGCGCTGGCAGCTGGTCTGGGTCGGCTGCCCGACCGGCAGCCGGCTGCGGACCCGTCGGGGATGCTTCACTCGCGAGATCACGGTGACGGCTGCTGATCTGGACCTGTTCAACGGCGTACTGCTGACCACGCCGGTCCGCACGGTGTACGACTGCGCCCGCTGGCTGTCCCCGGTCGAGGCGCTCGTCGTCGCCGACGCGCTGGTCGGCCAGGGCCTGCTCACCGTGGAGGAGCTCAGCACTTACCGCAACTGTCATCGCGGCATCCGCAACGTGACTCGGGTCGACCAGCTGATCCGGACGATCGAACCGCTGTCCGAGTCTGCGATGGAAACCCGGGTGCGGCACCTGCTCACGTCCGCGGGACTGCCGCGACCGACCGCGCAGCACGTCGTACGCGACGTTGCCGGCAGCTTCGTCGCCCGCCTCGACCTCGCCTACGTCGGGATCAAGCTGGCGATCGAGTACGACGGCGCACTGCACTGGGAGCAGCGACGCGAAGACGATCGCCGGCGGGATCGGCTTCGTGCGCTGGGCTGGACCGTCATCGTGGTGAGCGCGGAGGATTACTTCAACGCGCCTGGGCTGATCGTCGACCAGGTACGCCGGGAAATGCGCCGCGCCGCCTGAGCGCCCCCACCCCGCTGATCTTGACGTTTTCGGCCCCATGAGGTGGTCAACAGGCCGAAAGCGTCAAGATCACCGAGGGAAAGGCCTGGTACGCTGTTTGCTGCGACTAGTGGGTGGAAATCGCCTACTTGCAAGTGGAGCCTCAACTCCCACCCGTTCGGTCCGCGGATTGACGGGTCACCGGTCGCCGCACCGCCGGGGAGCAGATTTCGGTGGTGGGGTCCGCCGTTGTCGTCGAGGCCTCGCATGCGCGTCGTGCGGGGCCTTTCCCGTGAAGGCCTCGCGGAAGCCAACCCAAACGTGGAGGTCCCATCAGCGTCGAACCCCGTATCAACGACCGGATTCGCGTCCCCGAGGTGCGCCTGGTCGGTCCGAACGGTGAGCAGGTCGGCATCGTCGCCATCGGCGACGCGCTGCGACTGGCCCAGGAGGCAGATCTCGACCTGGTCGAGGTAGCCGCCGAGGCCCGTCCTCCGGTCTGCAAGCTCATGGACTACGGCAAGTGGAAGTACGAGAACGCGCAGAAAGCGCGGGAGGCGCGACGCAACCAGTCGCACACGATCATCAAGGAGATGAAGCTCCGGCCGAAGATCGATCCGCACGACTACGAGACCAAGAAGGGTCACGTGGTGCGGTTCCTCAAGGCAGGAGACAAGGTCAAGATCACGATCATGTTCCGCGGCCGCGAGCAGTCCCGCCCCGAACTGGGCTTCCGGCTGCTGCAGCGACTTGCCGCGGACGTCGAAGAGCTCGGGTACGTCGAGGCGTCGCCCAAGCAGGACGGCCGCAACATGATCATGGTGATGGCCCCGCACCGAAAGCACCAGGCGCAGCCGGCACGAGCACGGCGGGCGGACAGCGAGGCGGCCAGCAACGCCGACGCTGGGCCCGAGGCTCCCGAGCAAGCTGCGGTCTAGCACCGACAACGAGGTAGGAGACAGGCAGCAATGCCCAAGATGAAGACGCACAGCGGGTCGAAGAAGCGGTTCCGCGTGACCGGTTCCGGCAAGCTCATGCACCGGCGCGCCAACCGCAACCACCTGCTCGAGCACAAGTCGTCGGTACGAACCCGCCGCCTTGCCAACGAAGAGGTCATGTCGGCAGCCGACACCAAGAAGGCCAACAAGCTGCTCGGACGTTAGGCGCGCGTCGTCTCCCCGGCGCGAACGCGCCATTCCGTTGTCTTCCTCGGCTACGAGCCGAGGCCTGATCTTTCAAGGAGAGTCCCGTGGCACGGGTGAAGCGGGCGGTCAACGCCCACAAGAAGCGTCGAGTCGTCCTCGAGCGGGCGAGCGGCTACCGCGGTCAGCGGTCGCGGCTCTACCGCAAGGCCAAGGAGCAGATGCTCCACTCGATGAACTATGCCTACCGCGACCGGCGCGCCCGCAAGGGTGACTTCCGGCAGCTGTGGATCCAGCGGATCAACGCGGCGGCGCGGGCCAACGGGATGACCTACAACCGGTTCATCCAGGGTCTGAAGGCGGCCGGTGTCGAGGTGGACCGCAAGAACCTCGCGGAGCTCGCGGTGTCGGACGAGGCGTCGTTCGCCGCTCTCGTGGAGCTTGCCCGCGCCAACCTGCCCGCGACGGGCAGCGCCGCCGGCTCCGCCGCGTAACGCTCGGCGCCGGTGCCCGCCGGTACGCCGGACGCGATCGACTCGCCGCGCAACCCGCGGATCGTCGCCGCCCGGCAGCTCCACAACGCGCGCGGACGCCGGGCAGCCGGCGCATTCCTCGCCGAGGGAGTCCACGCGGTCTTGGCGGCGCTCGACGCCGGCTTCACCGTTCGTGAGGCTTTCGTCACCGACCCCGCAGCGGCGCGCGAGCCTGAGCTGATGCGCGGCTTGGCGCGCGCCGGTGTCACGATTCACACGGTCGGCGAGCGGGCGATGCGCGCCGTCGGGGAGACCACGACGCCGCAGGGTGTCGTTGCCGTCGTCGAGCTGCCCGACCCGCCGCCGCTGCCCGATTCACCGCGGCTCGCGGTCGTGCTCCACGACTGTGCCGACCCGGGAAATGCCGGCACCGTGATTCGCAACGGCGACGCCGCCGGTGCCGCCGTTGTCGCCCTCGGGGCGCGGTCGGTCGACGTCTGGTCGGGCAAGTCGGTGCGGGCGAGCGCCGGGAGCGTGTTCAACCTCCCGCTCGTCGTGGGGCGCCAGACGGACAGCCTGGTCGACGAGCTACGCGATGCCGGGTGCCAGATCCTCGCCACGGCCGCTGACGGTGACGCCGACCTCGACGAGCTCATCGACAGTGGCGATCTGGTCTCGCCGACGGCCTGGCTGTTCGGGAGCGAGGCCCACGGCCTGCCCCGCGAGCTGCTGGATCGCGCCGACCGGGTGGTCCGCATCCCGATCCACGGCCGCGCCGAGAGCCTGAACCTCGCTGCGGCGGCCGCCATCTGCCTCTACGCCTCCGCTCACGCTCAACGATCCGCGGGAGGTCCTAGGCTCTGAGGTCGGACCAGGGAGGCGGGGACGTGCCTGAGCGGGGCGGCACCGGGTCGGCGTACGACGCGCTGCCCGACGGCGTCGTCGTGGCTGACGCCGACGGGATCGTCGTCGACGTCAACGCTGCGGCGAACCGGCTGCTCGGCGCCACTTCCGGCGGATGGGTCGGACGTCCGCTCGCGGAGGTCCTCCCGCTCATCGATCCGCAGGGTCGCGACTGGTGGGAGTGCAGCCGTCCGTACGACGGCTTGCCGACCCGGGTACGCCAGCCGGAGCGATGGCTCACGCTGAGCCGCCCCGGGCGGCCCGACGAGACCTTCCTGGTGACGGCGGCCTACCAGCGCGACGAGAACCGACGGGTGACCTCGCTGGTCGTGTCGCTTCGCGACACGAAGGCGCGCGCCCGCACCGAGCGCAGCGGCACCGAGTTGGTGTCCGTCGTCGCACACGAGCTCCGGTCGCCGTTGACCGGAGTGAAGGGCTTCACCGCGACGCTGATCAGCAAGTGGGAGCGCTTCACCGACGAACAGCGCTTGCACATGCTCCGCACGATCAACGCCGACGCCGATCGGCTGACCCGCTTGATCAGCGAGCTGCTCGACGTCTCTCGCATCGAGTCGGGGCGCCTCGAGCTGCACAAGCAGCTCGTCGACCTCCGAGCGTTGGTCGAGCGTGACGTCGCGGGCCGGATCGCGGCCGGCGAGGCGGAGAGCCGCTTCGTGGTCGAGAAGGACGACGTCCCCGAAGTGTGGGCTGATCCCGACAAGATCGGTCAGGTGATCGGCAACGTCATCGAGAACGCGCTGCGCCACGGGGCGGGCACCGTGACGGTCCAGCTCGCGGCCGAGCCTGACGGGGCGCGCCTGACGGTTTCCGACGAGGGCGAAGGCATCGCTGCCGAGGCGCTGCCGCGAATCTTCACCAAGTTCTGGCGCGACGCCCGACGCGGCGGGACCGGTCTCGGCTTGTTCATCGCGAAGGGCATCGTCGAGGCGCACGGCGGGGTCATCGAAGCAGGCCGGGCCGCCAACGGTGGTGCCGCGATCGGCTTCGCGCTGCCGGTCGGTGCACCTGCGCACCCGGAGGGCTGAGGCTCGGCCGGCGAAACGGCGATCGCCTTCCGCAACGTCTTCAAGGCGTACCGGCGTGAGCCGGACGACGTCGAGGTGCTCGACGACCTGAGCCTGACGATTGGGCGCGGCGAGTTCGTCACCGTGATCGGTCCGAGCGGCTGCGGCAAGACGACGTTGCTGCGGTTGGTCGCCGGGTTGGCAACGCCCGACAGCGGCAGCGTCACGCTGTTCGACCGACCGGTGTCGCAAGCCGTTGCGGCCAAGCAGATCGGCCTCGTGCCCCAGTCCCCGGCGCTGCTCCCGTGGCGGTCCGTGCTCGACAACGTGCGGTTCCCGCTCCAGGTCAACCGACGGCACTCGCCGTCGCGCCCACCGGACGCCCACCAGCTGCTTGCCGCTCTCGGCCTGGAAGGCGTCGCGGACCTGATGCCACACGAGCTGTCCGGCGGCATGCAGCAGCGAGTCGCGATCGCCCGTGCCTTCGTCCTCGACCCGCCCGTGCTGCTGATGGACGAGCCGTTCGCGGCGGTCGACGAGCTCACCCGTGAGACGCTTCGCCACGAGCTGCTGACCGCGTGGCAGCAGAGCGGCAAGACGGTTCTGTTCGTCACACACTCGGTGTCTGAGGCGGTGCTGCTCTCCGATCGAGTCGTGGTGATGTCCGCGGTGACGCATGGCATTCAGAGCGAGATCGACATCCCGCTCGACCGGCCCCGCGGCGACCTGGTCGAGACGACGACACAGTTCCAGAAGCTCGAACGGCAGGTGCGCCTGGAGCTGCGGCGTGGCGTCGAGAGCCGATCGCGATGAGGAAGCTTCGGCTCAGTGCATGGCTGCCGGCGGTCGTGGCGATCGCGGTGCTGCTTCTGCTGTGGCAGGTGTACGCCGACCATCATCCGTACGTCTTGCCACGGTTGTCGAAGGTCGGCTCTCGGCTCCACCACGAGCCGACCCTGTTCGTGCGAAATGCGGTGACGACCCTCGAGGAAGCGGTCGTCGGCGGCGTGATCGGGATGGGCGCCGCATTCGCGCTCGCGGTGCTGATGTTCTACGTACGAGTCGTGGAGCGGGCGATCATGCCGATCGCGGTGGTTCTGAACGTCACCCCGCTCGTCGCGATCGCGCCGGCGCTCGTGGTGGCGCTCGGATTCGGGATGACGCCGAAGTTCGTCATCGCGGCCCTGCTGGTGTTCTTCCCGTTCCTCGTCAACGTGCTCGCCGGGCTGCGCGACGTCGACCCGCAGGTGCTCGACGTCGCGGCCACGCTCGATGCGACCCGGACCGAGGTGCTCTGGCGGATCCGCCTGCCGAGTAGCCTGCCGTACCTGTTTGCGGCTGCGCGAATCTGCCTGCCGCTGAGTCTGGTCGGCGCGGTGGTCGCCGAGTTCGTAGCAGCGGGGGAGGCGAAAGGCTTGGGCACCCTGGTCGTCACCGCTGCGTCGCTCGGTGACCTCGGGACCCTCTACGCCGCCGTTGTGGTCCTCGCGGCGCTGGGGGTGGCGCTGTTCCTCGTGGTCGTCATCACCGAGCGGCTGACTCTTCGCCGGCAGGGCCGCAGGGTCGTGGGAGGTCGTGCGTGATGCGCACCAAAGTGGCGTCGCTCGCCTGCGCCGGACTGGCCGCGGTCGGGGCCCTGGCCGGCTGTAGCGGCGGCTCAACGTCGGGCACGGCCAGCCACGGCCTGGTCAGCGCGGCCCGGTGCGCGGCGAACCGCGACGCCGGCACGATCACCTACGTCTCGCCCTTCGGCTTCGACGCGTCGGCAGGGATCATCGAGGTGTTCGCGGCGGACAAGCTCGGCTACTTCGCCGATCTTTGCCTGAAGGTGCGCTTCGTCACGAGCGCGCAGAACTCGGCGGAGCTGGTGTCGGCGGGGACGGCGACGACCACGAGCACGGGTTCCGCGGCGGACTTCCTGGTCCTTGCCTCCAACGGGTCTCACGTCACGGCCGTGGCGACGTACGGCGACACGTCGGACTACTGCATCATCACCAAGCCCCAGTTCACGACGCTCACTGACCTCGAGGGCCACACGCTCGGCTACCACTTCGTCGAAGAGGCACCTGACCTCGAGATGCTGCGGGCGGCGGGCGTCGACCTGGATCGGGTGAAGCTGGTCAACACCCCCGACTTCGACCCGAACCAGATCGTGCAAGGCCGGCTCGACTCCGTCGGCTGCTACCAGTCGAACGAGCCCCTCACGCTGCGCGCGGAGCATGCGAAGTTCAACGAGTTCACCCCGGCCGAGTTCGGAGTGAAGGGCACCTACAACGTGGTGTTCTTCAACACGGGCTTCCTCGCGGCGCATCCCGCTGCGGTTGCCGACTTCATGCGTGCCGATCTGCACGCCTTCGACTATTGCGAGACCCACCAGGCGTCGTGTGTCGCGATCGAGCAGGGGTACGCGGCTAGTGCCGGGGCCGAGTTCTCGGTCAGTCACGAGCGCGCCGTCTGGCGGCTCGAGGCCGCGCTGTCGCGACGCCACACGTTGCCCGGGCGCGGAATAGGTGTGCAGAGCGCCACCGAATGGGCGCCGGAGGCCGCTGAGGTGACGAGATTCGGCTTGGCCAAGTCCGTCCCGCCGCTGTCAGAGGTGGAGAACACCGCGATCGTCGCGTCGCTGTACCGCGGCAGCAGGCTGGTTTGGCCGTAAGGCGCCGGAGCGCCGCTCACTAGAATCACGCCGAGCTGAAGATGTCCGGACCCAACTCCCAGTACGACCCCAAGGAAGTGGCTGCGCTGTCCGACGACGAACTGTCGAGCGCCGTCCAAGCCGCCCTAGGTGCGTTCTCGGCCGCGTCGGACCTCGACGCCCTCGCGGCCGCACACGCGGCGCATCTCGGACCACGCTCCGACGTAGCGCTCGCGCGCCGCGAGCTGGGTGCGCTGCCGCCCCAGGCCCGCGCCGACGCCGGCCGGCGGGTCAACGAGGCGCTGGCGGCGATCACGGCGGCCTACGACGAGCGCCACGACCTGCTCGAACGCGATCGTGACGAGCGCGTGCTGATCGAGGAGGCGGTCGACGTCACCCTGCCGTCGGAGCGCCGATTCCGGGGCGGTCGCCACCCGCTCACCGTGATTCAGGAGCGCGTGGCCGACGTCTTCGTCGCGATGGGCTGGGAGATCGCCGAAGGGCCTGAGGTCGAGGCTGCCTGGTACAACTTCGACGCGCTCAACATCCCGCCCGCACACCCGGCGCGCGAGACGCAGGACACGTTGTGGATCGACCCGCCGGAAGCGGGTGTGCTCCTTCGTACCCAGACCTCTCCGGTCCAGATCCGGGCGCTTCTCGCCCGTGGGGCGCCCTGCTACGTCGCAGTGCCTGGTCGGGTGTACCGCCAGGAGGCGCTCGACGCCACACATAGTGCGGTCTTTCACCAGCTCGAGGGGCTCGCGGTCGACGAGGGCCTCACGATGGGGGACCTGCGCGGCACCCTCGACGCGCTCGCGCGCGCGATGTTCGGTGCGCAGGCGCGGACTCGGCTGCGGCCCGACCACTATCCCTTCACCGAGCCGTCGGCGGACGTGGACCTGCAGTGCTGGGTGTGTCACGGGACCTCGACCGAGCCCGGCGCTGCGCGCTGTCACACCTGCCGTTCCGAAGGTTGGGTCGAGTGGGGCGGCAGCGGCATGGTGCATCCGTCCGTGCTCGCGTCGGCCGGCGTCGACCCGAAGCGCTTCACCGGTTTCGCCTTCGGGATGGGTCTCGAGCGCACACTGATGTCGCGCCACGACATGAAGGACATCCGCGACCTCGTCGAAGGCGACGTACGTGTCACCGCCGCGTTGGGGCGTGAGAGCTGATGCTCGCCCCTCTGTCCTGGCTGCGTGAGTACGTCGAGCTCCCCGCCGACGTCACGGCGCGTGTGGTCGCGGAACGGCTCACCGCGGCAGGGCTGCAAGTGGAGCGAATCGAACGCCAAGGCGAGGGCATCGACGGCGTGGTTGCGGCGAAGGTCCTCGCGATCGAGGAGCTGGCCGGATTCAAGAAGCCGATCCGGTGGGTGACCCTGTCCGACGGCGCCGACCAGCGGCAGGTGATCTGCGGTGCGACGAACTTCGCGGTGGGCGACGTCATTGCCTACGCCCGGCCGCCCGCGACACTGCCGGGTGACTTCCGGATCGAGGCACGAGAGGCGTACGGGCACCTCTCGGACGGGATGATCTGCTCGGGCCGCGAGCTCGCCATCTCGGACGACCACAGCGGCATCCTGATCCTGTCGCCGGACGTCGAGCTCGGCAGCGACGTCGTCGACTCACTCGGCCTGCGCGAGGACATCCTCGACATCTCGATCAACCCGGACCGTGGATACGCCCTGTCGATCCGCGGTGTCGCCCGTGAGGTGGCGATCGCCTACGACACCGCCTTTCGCGATCCCGCCGCGTCGACGTTGCCGAGTCCGAGCGGCCCCGGGCATCAGGTGCGGCTCGAGGACGCCGGCTGTGACCGCTACCTCGCGGTCGCCCTCGCCGATCTCGACCCGACGGTCGACTCGCCCGCGTGGTTGCAACGCAGGCTCGTGCAGGGCGGGATGCGGCCGATCTCCCTGATGGTCGACGTCACCAACTACGTCATGCTCGCGGTCGGGCAGCCCACCCACGCCTTCGACCGGGCCTCCCTCAGGGGAGCGATCGTGGTGCGGCGTGCCATGGCGGGCGAGCGGTTGCGCACCCTCGACGACGTCGATCGAGACCTCGATCCGCGCGACCTCGTGATCGCCGACGACAGCGGTCCGATCGCGCTTGCGGGGGTGATGGGCGGCGCCGCGACCGAGATCACCGGCTCGACGCGTGACGTCCTGCTGGAATCCGCCCACTTCGAGCCGACGACGGTGGCCTACACCGCGCGCCGCCACCGGCTGGGCTCGGAGGCGTCCCGCCGCTTCGAGCGCGGAGTCGACCAGGAGCTGGCGCCGGCTGCTGCGGAGCTCGCCGTCTCGCTGCTTGTCGAGCTCGGCGCCGCTCGTCGTACCGGCGAGGTGACCGACGTCGACGACCGCACGCCGGCTGAGGTGATCACGATCGACGCCGCGCTGCCGAGTCGCATCGCGGGCGTCGTCTACCCGACCGAGACCGTCGTGCGACGCCTCTCACAGATCGGTTGCGAGGTGGCGGAACGTGACGGCGGGGAGCTGACCGTGCGTCCGCCGTCGTGGCGGCCGGACCTTCGCCTCGACGTCGACCTGGTCGAGGAGGTAGTCCGCCTCGAGGGCTACGCGGGCCTGCCATCGACCCTGCCACGGGCGACCGCCGGCAGCGGGCTGACCCACGCGCAGCGGTTGCGGCGCGTGATCGGGCGCGCAATGGCCGGCGCCGGTTACACCGAGGTGTTGTGCTCGCCGTTCGTCGGCCCGGAGACCGCTGCCGCCCTCATGCTCGAGCCTGGCGACGGCCGCATTCCGTCGGTGCGGATCGCGAACCCGGTCTCCGACGCGGAGCCGTTCCTGCGGGCGAGCCTGCTGCCGGGGCTGTTCGCCGCGGTCGCCCGGAACGTGGGGCGTGGCATGCACGACGTCGCGTTGTTCGAGACCGGGCCGGTGTTCCGCAACCGAGATGCGGGCGCTGCGCCGGTCCTCCCGGCGGCGGTTCGGCCGAGCGATGACGACCTCGCTGCTCTCGACGCCGCGCTTCCGGACCAGCCCGGCCGCATCGCCGCGGTGCTCGCGGGACAACGTGACCCGGGGGGCTGGTGGGGACCGGGCCGCGCGGCTGCCTGGTCCGATGCGATCGACGTGGCTCGGCTGCTCGGTGACGAGCTCGGTTTCCCCGTCACCGTCGCCGATGACCGCCACGCGCCGTTCCACCCGGGGCGCTGCGCCTCGCTGTCGGTCGACGGCACGCTGATCGGTCACGGCGGTGAGCTGCACCCGCGGGTGATCGAGGCGTTCGGGCTTCCTGCCCGTGCGGTCGCGGTGGAGCTGTCCCTCGACGCGCTGCTCGACGCAGCACTGCCGGTGCAGGCGGCCCCGGTGGTCTCTGCCTACCCCGCGGCCACGATCGATGTCGCGGTCACCGTCGCCGAGACCGTCGCCGCTGCCGACCTCGAGCAGGCGTTGCGAGACGGGGCGGGTGAGCTTCTCGAAGCGATCCGGCTCTTCGACGTCTACCAGGGCGTCCAAGTCGGCGCGGGCCGCAAATCGATGGCCTTCGCGCTGCGGCTGCGTGCCGCCGACCGCACGCTGGCCGCGGAGGAGGTGGCGGCAGCACGCGACCGAGCCGTCGCGGCGGCCGCAGACCGTTTCGGTGCGGAGCTTCGTAGCTGACCTGCGTCGCATATCCACTCGCCTACCTGGATGGCAATGCAGTAGCCTCGGAAAACCAGCGTCGGTGCGACGCGAGAGTCGGAGGGTAGGGCCGGGACGTGGGTGTGCAGGCCGCTGTCGTCGGCGCGAGCGGGTACGCCGGCGGCGAGCTGTTGCGGTTGCTCGACGCCCACCCGAGCTTCGAAGTGGGAGCACTCGTCGCGGGAGGCAACGCCGGGCGGCGCCTCGGCGAGCTCCATCCGCAGCTCGTCACACTTGCTGAGCGCGTGCTGGTCGACGCGAGCGCGCCGGAGCTCCGCGAGGCCGACCTCGTCTTCCTTGCCCTGCCACATGGCGCGACGGGCCCGGTCGTCGCTGCGCTGTCCCCGGACACCTACATCGTGGACATCGGCGCCGACTATCGGCTGGCCGACGCCGCCGACTGGCGGCGCTGGTACGGCGGTGACCATCCGGGCACCTGGACGTACGGGCTTCCGGAGCTGCCAGGGGCGAGAGACGCGATCTCCGGCAAGCTGCGGGTCGCGAACCCGGGCTGCTACGCAACGGCCGTACAGCTGGGGCTGGCACCGCTGATCGCGGCGGAGCTGGTGGAGCCGGTCGACCTCGTCGTGGTCGCCGGCAGCGGCACGAGTGGCGCCGGACGCAGTCCGGTCGTCGAGCAGCTTGCGACCGAGGTGATGGGGGACCTGTCCGCCTACAAAGTCGGCGGCGCGCATCGCCACATCGCCGAGATCAGGCAGTCGTTGCGCGCGATCGCAGGCAGCGAGGTCAGCCTCTCCTTCACCCCGATGCTCGTCCCGATGCCGCGCGGCATCCTGGCCACCTGCACCGCCCGGCTGAGGCCAGGGGTGGGTGAGGCGCAGCTGCGGGCAGCGTTTGCCTGCTACGACGGGGAGCCGTTCGTCACGCTGCTGCCCGAAGGACAGCTCCCGCACACGGGTGCCACGTCGGGTTCGAACAGCGCACACCTTCAGGTGGCCGCCGACACCGATGCTGGGCGGGCCGTCGTGCTCGTCGCGCTCGACAACCTCGGAAAAGGCGCCGCAGGTCAGGCGATTCAGAACGCCAACCTGATGCTCGGCCTGCCGGAGACGACGGGCTTGCCGGTGAACGGCGTGGCGCCGTGAGCGTCACCGCACCGAAGGGATTCCGGGCTGCCGGGGTGTTGTGCGGGCTGAAGGACAGCGGGCGCGACCTGGCGCTGGTGGTCAACGACGGACCGCAGTCTGCTGCGGCCGGCGTCGTCACAGCGAACCGGGTCAAGGCCGCCCCGGTCATCTGGACCCAGCAGGTCCTCGTGGGCGGCGAGGTCAAGGCGGTCGTCCTGAACTCGAAGTACGCCAACGCGTGCACCGGTCCGGCCGGCTTCCAGATCTCGCACTCGACCGCAGAGGCGGTTGCCGAGGCGTTGGGGGTTGGCGCGGGTGAGATCGCGGTGTGCTCCACCGGCAAGATCGGCGAGCCGCCGCCGCTGGACACGTTGCGCGGCGGTGTCGCCGCGGCCGTTGCGGCGTTGAGCGCCGACGGCGGCCACGACGCGGCGGACGCGATTCGCACCACCGACACGGTCACGAAGGAGGCGACCTCGTCCGGCGAGGGGTGGTCGGTGGGCGGCATGGCGAAAGGCGCCGGCATGCTCGCCCCCGCGCTCGCGACCATGCTGTGCGTCGTCACGACCGATGCGGTGGCCGATCCCGAGACCCTGGAACGGTCGCTGCGCAGGGCGACCGCACTGACCTTCGATCGCATCGACTCCGACGGCTGCATGTCGACGAACGACACGGTTCTGCTTCTCGCCAGCGGCGCTTCGGGTGTCGCGCCGAGCCAGGGCGCCCTCGACGCCGCAGTGTTCGAGGTGTGCTCGTCGTTGGCGCGTCAACTCATCGCGGACGCTGAAGGCGCCAGCAAGGACATCGAGGTCGAGGTCCGTGGGGCGGCGAGCGAGGCAGATGCCCTCGAGGTGGCGCGAGCGGTCTCGCGTAGCAACCTGCTCAAGTGCGCGTTGCACGGCGAGGACCCCAACTGGGGCCGGATCCTCGCTGCGGTGGGCACGACCGACGCGGCCTACGACGAGCTGACTCTCGACGCGGCGATCAACGGCGTCTGGGTCTGCCGGGACAGCGCGCCGGGTGCGGATCCGGCGACGGTCGACATGAGCGGGCGGGAGATCTCGATCGTGGTGGATCTGAAGGCCGGTAGCGAGTCCGCGACGGTCTGGACCAGTGACCTCACCGCTGAATACGTCCACGAGAACTCGGCGTACTCGACATGAAGTCGCAACGGAGGTCCTTGCTTCGCTCACCGCTTTGCGGGGGCGGCGAATGAACCGCAAGATCGACCTCCAGTCGCGCGCGGCAGCCCTGGTCGAAGCGCTGCCGTGGCTGGAGCAGTTCCACGGCAAGACCGTGGTGGTGAAGTACGGCGGGCACGCGATGACCGACCAGCCGCTGCGGGAGGCCTTTGCGCAGGACGTCGTGTTCCTGCGCTACGCCGGCGTCCGGGTGGTCGTCGTGCACGGCGGCGGCCCGCAGATCAACGCCCACCTCGACCGGCTCGGCATCGAGCAGAAGTTCGCCGGTGGGTTGCGGGTGACGACGCCGGAGACGATGGACGTCGTCCGCATGGTGCTGGTCGGCCAGGTGCAGCGCGAGATCGTCGGCCTGCTCAACGCGCACGGCCCGTTCGCGGTCGGCTTGTCCGGCGAGGACGCGCGGCTGATGACCGCGTCGCGGCGGCCGGGCATCGTCGAGGGCGAAGAGGTCGACATCGGGTTGGTCGGTGACGTCGACTACGTGGACGCGGGCGTGCTCGAAGGGCTGCTGACGGACGGCCGGATCCCGGTTGTGGCCAGTGTCTGCCGTGGTGCGAACGGAGAGGTCTACAACGTCAACGCCGACACGGCGTCAGCGGCCGTTGCCGTCGCGGTCAGTGCCCAGAAGCTCGTCGTCCTCACCGACGTCGAGGGGCTCTACGCCGACTGGCCGAACAGCAGCGAGGTCATCAGCAGTCTGCGGGCCGATGAGCTCGCGACGATGCTGCCCACCTTGTCCGAGGGAATGATTCCGAAGATGGAGGCGTGCCTTCGCGCGGTGCGGGGTGGCGTCGCAGCGGCTCATGTCCTCGACGGGCGCGTGCCGCACGCGCTCCTCCTCGAGCTCCTGACCGACTCCGGGGTCGGCACGATGGTGACTGCGTGATGACGGGCAACGCCGAGTTCCGGCAGCGCTGGGACGCCGTCATGATGCGCAACTACGGTTCGCCGCACCTTGCCCTCGTCAGCGGCTCAGGTACGACGGTGACCGACGCGGACGGGCGGGAATACCTCGACCTGATTGCCGGCATCGCCGTCTCCTCGCTCGGCCACGCCCATCCTGCGGTCGTCAAGGCCGTGACCGACCAGGTCTCCACGCTGGCGCACACCTCCAACCTCTTCATCAACCCGCCTGCGCTTGCACTCGCCGAACGGCTCGCCGCGCTGATCGGCGTACCCGGCGTCAGGGTCTTCCTCAGCAATGACGGCGCCACTGCCAACGAGGCGGCGATCAAGACCGCGCTGCGCGCCCGGCCCGGCCGGCGCAGGTTCGTGGCCGCCGAGTCGTCCTTCCACGGCCGCACGCTCGGGGCGCTCGCTCTGACCGGGAAGGCCGCGATTCGCGAGCCGTTCGGCCCGTTCGGCATCGACGTGGACTTCGTGCCGTACGGCGACGCCGCCGCGCTGTCGGCCGCCGTGGACGAGCGCACCGCGGCGGTCTTCCTCGAGCCGACGCTGGGCGAAGCAGGCGTGATCCCGCCGCCCGACGGTTATCTCCGGCAGGCCCGCGCGGCCTGCGACGCCGCCGGCGCCCTGCTGGCGGTTGACGAGGTGCAGGGCGGCATCGGCCGGACCGGCAAGTGGTTCGCGCATCAGCACGAAGGCATCGTTCCCGACCTCGTGACCGTGGCGAAGGGCCTCGGCGGCGGACTGCCGGTCGGCGCGTGTCTGGGCACCGGCGAGGCAGCCGAGGCGCTGCAGCGCGGTGATCACGGGTCGACGTTCGGTGGCAACCCCGTCTCCTGCGCCGCGGCGCTCGCCGTCATCGACGTCATCGCCGACAACGGGCTGCTCGAGCAGGTCGAGACGGTCGGCAAGCAGTGGAAGGCCGAGCTCGCCGGGTGCGCCGGCGAGTTGCTCACCGGCGTGCGCGGCCGCGGTCTGTGGCTGGGTCTGGAGACCAGCGGTGGCGCCTCGGCCATCGAGGCGGCGGCACGCGACGCCGGCTTCCTGGTCAACGCGACGGGACCGGACGCCGTCCGGCTCGCGCCACCGTTGATCCTGACCGCTGCCGAGGCCGCATCGTTCACGGCCGCGTTGCCGGCCATCCTCGACGCGGCGGGCAAAGTGATGGGGGAGACCGCATGACCGCGACACAGATCCTGGTGGTCGAGGACGATCCCAGCGTCCGCGGTTTGCTCGAGTCGCTGTTGCAGGGCGAGGGCTACGCCGTCACGACGGCATCGGACGGCATCGGGGGGCTGGTGAAGGTCGCCGCGAACCGCCCCGCGCTGGTGCTGCTGGACGTGATGATGCCGGACCTCGGCGGGATCCGCGTGCTCGAAGAGCTCCAGGCCGACCCGGCAACCGCAGACCTCCCGGTGCTGATCGTCACGGGCAAGCTCGACGCCGTACCGGCGCTGGCCGCCATGATCGGCGCGGACAACGTGATCCCGAAGCCGTTCGCGGTTGCGCAACTGCTGGCTCGAATCGCGGAGGTCACGGGTGGGCCCGTGACCCGGCCGGAGGTGAAGTGATGGCAGGCCTTCGGCACTTCCTCATCGACGACGACCTGACGGCCGACGAGCAGCTCGCGGTGCTCGACACGGCTGCCCGGATGAAGGCGGATCGCTGCGCGGAGCAACCACTTGCCGGGCCGCGGTCGGTGGCGGTGATCTTCGAGAAGCCTTCGACCCGGACCCGGTTGTCGTTCGAGGTGGGTATCGCCGAGCTCGGTGGCCACCCGGTGGTCATCGACTCCCGGAGCACTCAGCTCGGCCGTGGCGAGACGATCGAAGACACCGCTCGGGTGCTGTCTCGCTACGTCGACGCGATCGTCATCAGGACGTTCGGGCAGGACCGCATCGAGGCGCTCGCGGCGGCTGCGTCGGTGCCGGTCGTGAACGCGCTCACGGACTTGGCTCATCCCTGCCAGGTGCTCGCCGACCTGCAGACGGTCCGCGAGCACAAAGGCGGTCTGTCGGGAGTGACGCTCGCCTATCTCGGCGATGGCAACAACATGGCGCACTCGCTGCTGCTCGGCGGCGCGATGGCGGGGATGCACGTGCGTACCGGCTGTCCCGACGGCTACCTGCCTGATCCCGGGATCGTCTCCCGCGCCGAGCTCCTGGCGAAGGCGAGCGGTGGGAGCGTCAGCGTGCTCACGGACCCGGTCGCGGCGGCGACCGGCGCAGACGTCCTCTACACCGACGTCTGGGCGTCGATGGGTCAGGAGGACGACGCGGCCAATCGCCTCGAGGCCTTCGCGCCGTACACGCTGGATGCCGCGAAGCTCGCCGCAGCGGCCGACGACGCCGTGGTCATGCACTGCCTTCCGGCGCATCGCGGCGAGGAGATCTCGGCGGAGGTCATGGACGGCCCGGCGAGCATCGTGTTCGACCAAGCGGAGAACCGGCTGCACGCGCAGAAGGCGTTGCTGGCCTTCCTGATCGGGAACGGGGTGCCGCGATGACGACGGCGAGACCCCGCGAGCAGGCCAGCCCGCACACCAAGATCGCCCGGCAGTCCCGGATCGCAGCGGTGCTGCGTGCGCATGAGGTGCGCTCGCAGACCGAGCTTGCGCGGCTGCTGGCCGACGAAGGCCTGGTCGTCACGCAGGCGACGTTGTCGCGCGACCTGGACGAGCTCGGCGCCGCGAAGCTGAGACACCCGGCGGGCGGCACGGTGTACTCGCTGGGCGATGAGGCCCCCGGACCGGTGCTTCGCGCTCTTTCAGACGCGAAGGACGGCCGGGTGTCGCGGCTGGCGGCAGAGCTGCTGGTCTCGGCGGAGGCCAGCGCCAATCTCGTGGTGGCGCGCACACCCCCCGGCGGGGCGCACCTGCTCGCGTCGGCGATCGACCGCGCGGCGATGCCGGACGTGCTCGGCACGGTGGCAGGAGACGACACCGTGCTGCTCATCGCCCGCGACCCTCGCGGCGGTCAGAAGCTCGCCGAGCGGCTGCGCCGGATGGCCGGAGAGTGAAGACTTGATGTTCGACACGACACCTGACAGGAGCTCACCCAGATGACCGACCGCGTCGTACTCGCCTATTCCGGCGGCCTCGACACCTCCGTGGCCATCGGCTGGATCGCCGCCGAGACCGGTGCCGAGGTGATCGCCGTCGCCGCGGACGTCGGACAGGGGGGCGAGGACCTCGACGTCATCCGGCAGCGCGCCCTGGCATGCGGCGCGGTCGAGGCCGTCGTCGTCGACGCTCGCAGCGAGTTCGCCGAGGAGTACTGCCTGCCCGCGCTGAGGGCGAACGCCCTCTACATGGACCGCTACCCGCTGGTCTCGGCGCTGTCGCGGCCGGTGATCGTCAAGCACATGGTCGACGCTGCGCGCAAGCACGGCGCCAACATCATCAGCCACGGCTGCACCGGCAAGGGGAACGACCAGGTCCGCTTCGAGGTCGGCATCGCCGCGCTCGCGCCCGACCTGAAGGTCACGGCTCCGGTGCGCGACTCCGGCATGACGCGCGACAAGGCGATCGCGTTCGCCGAGGAGCAGAACCTGCCCATCGACGTGACAAAGAAGTCGCCGTACTCGATCGACCAGAATGTCTGGGGTCGTGCCGTCGAAACCGGCTTCCTGGAGGACGTCTGGAACGCGCCCATCGAGGACGTGTACTCCTACACCGCCGACCCCTCGGTCGCTCGCGAGGCGGATGAGGTCGTGATCACCTTCGTCGACGGCGCACCGACCGCGATCGACGGCCAGCCAGTGACGATGCTCGAGGCCATCGAGCAGCTCAACAAGCGCGCCGGCGGCCAGGGCGTCGGTCGGCTCGACATGGTCGAGGACCGCCTCGTCGGGATCAAGAGCCGCGAGGTCTATGAAGCTCCTGGCGCGCTGGCGTTGATCGAGGCCCACAAGCACCTCGAGGACCTGACGATGGAGAAGGAGACCGCGCGCTTCAAGAAGTCGGTGGAGCGGCGCTGGACGGAGCTGGTGTACGACGGGCTGTGGTTCTCCCCGTTGCGGCGCTCACTCGACGCCTACATCGATGAGGCGTCCAAGCACGTCAGCGGCGACATCCGGATGGTGCTGCACGGCGGCCGCGCGGTCGTGACCGGCCGCCGCAGCCAGGCTTCGCTCTACGACTACAACCTGGCGACCTACGACGCGGAGGACACCTTCGACCAGCGCTTGGCGAAGGGTTTCGTCGAGCTGTGGGGCCTGCCGACCAAGATCGCGGCACAACGCGATCAGCGGCTGGCGACGCCGGGCGACCAGCGGCTTGGCTGACGTGTCGGAGACCTCTCCGCCCACCCGGCTGTGGGGCGGGCGTTTCGCCGGAGGCCCGGCGGAGGCGCTCGCTCGGCTGTCGATGAGCGTGCACTTCGACTGGCGGCTCGCGCCCTACGACCTGCTCGCTTCGCGCGCCCACGCCCGGGTGCTGCACCGCGCCGGCCTGCTCGACGACGCCGAGTGCAGCCGGCTGCTCACCGCGCTCGACGACCTGGATCGCGACGCGCGAGACGGGACGTTCAAGCCCGGCGCGGAGGACGAGGACGTGCACACCGCGCTGGAGCGAGGGCTGCTCGAGCGGGTCGGTTCGCTGGGCGGCAAGCTGCGGGCCGGACGCAGCCGCAACGACCAGATCGCGACCGACCTTCGGCTGTACCTGCGTGACCACGTGCGGCAGATCGTGGGACGCATCGCCGAGCTGGAGCTGGCGTTGATGGCGCAAGCCGAGCTGACGCTCGAGGCGCCGGCGCCCGGCCTGACACACATGCAGCACGCCCAGCCGATCGTCTTCGCGCATCAGCTGCTCGCGCACGTGCAGGCCTTCGCCCGTGATGTCTCCCGGCTCGAGGACTGGGACATCCGGACGTCGGTCAGCCCGCTCGGCTCGGGCGCGCTGGCCGGATCCTCGCTGCCGCTGGATCCGGATGCCGTCGCCGCAGAGCTCGGCTTCGCGAGGGCCGCGGCCAACTCACTCGACGCGGTCAGCGATCGCGACTTCGCCGCGGAGTTCCTGTTCTGCGCCGCTCTGATCGGCGTACACCTGTCGCGGCTCGGGGAAGAGGTCGTCCTGTGGGCCACGAGCGAGTTCCGGTGGGTGCAGCTCGACGACACGTTCAGCACCGGCTCCTCGATCATGCCGCAGAAGAAGAACCCCGACGTCGCTGAGCTCGCGCGTGGCAAGGCGGGCCGGCTGGTCGGCGACCTCACGGCCATCCTCACGATGCTCAAGGGCCTGCCCCTCGCCTACGACCGCGACCTGCAGGAGGACAAGGAGCCGGTGTTCGACGCGGTCGACACTCTGCTGCTGGTGCTTCCCGCGGTCGCGGGGATGGTCGCGACGATGACCGTGGACGTGGAGCGGCTCGCTGCGACCGCCGCCGACGGCTACGCCCTCGCCACCGACGTGGCCGAGCACCTGGTGCGCAGAGGTGTCCCGTTCCGCGAGGCGCACGAGGCGGTCGGCGAGCTCGTCGCGTACTGCGAGTCCAAGGGCGTCGATCTGCCGGAGGTGTCCGACGACGCGCTGCTGGCCGTGAGCGCGCACCTCACCCCCGACGTGCGGGAGGTGCTGTCGGTGCAGGGCGCACTCGACGCGCGGGCGGCGCGGGGCGGAACCGCTCCCGCGCGGGTCGCGGAGCAGCTCGCGGAGCTTCGAACCACGGTCGAGGCGCATCAGGAGTGGTCCGGCACCGCGTGAGGCCGATCGCGCGGTCGTTCTACGACCGCCCGGTGCTCGCGGTGGCACGCGACCTGCTCGGTTGCGTCGTCAGCGCGGGCGGAGTGTCGATCCGGCTCACCGAGGTCGAGGCGTACGACGGAGCCAATGACGCCGCGTCGCACGCGTACCGCGGTCCTTCGCCGCGCAACGCCGTCATGTTCGGGCCACCCGGCCACGCCTACGTCTACTTCACCTACGGGATGCACTACTGCATGAACCTCGTGTGCGCGCCAGAGGGAACCGCCGCGGCCGTGCTGCTTCGGGCCGGCGAGGTCGTCGACGGGCTCGACGTCGCGCATGCGCGGCGACCCGCTGCGCGTGCGGCACGTGACCTGGCCCGTGGCCCGGCGCGGCTGTGCACGGCACTCGCGGTCGACCGCGCGTTCGACGGCGTCGACGTCACAGTGCCCGGGTCGCCGATCACCGTGCACGCGGGTGCGGGCGTACCGGACGAGGCGGTCCGGGTCGGCCCGCGCGTCGGGATCTCCGCGGCGGCGGACTGGCCGTACCGATTTTGGATCGACGGGGCGGCAACGGTGTCCGCGTTTCGTCCGCACGTGCCGCGGCGGCGGGGGACCGCCTGAGACAATGGCGGGGTGACCGCCGACATCCTCGACGAGCTCGCGTGGCGTGGGCTGATCGCCCAGACCACCGACGAGGCCGCGCTTCGCAAAGAGCTCGCGGACGGTCCGGTGACGCTCTACTGCGGCTTCGACCCGACCGCGGAGAGCCTGCACGCGGGCAACCTGCTCCAGCTGATCACCCTGCGACGATTTCAGCTGGCGGGGCATCGTCCGATCGTGCTGGCCGGCGGTGCGACCGGACTGATCGGCGATCCCAGCGGTCGCTCGAGCGAGCGCGACTTCGTGACCCGCGAAGAGGTCAGTGCGCGGGTGGAACGGATCAAGCCGCAGCTCGAGCGATTCGTCGACCTGGCCGGCGGCCGGGC
>DASZRO010000044.1 GCA_035550055.1 Mycobacteriales bacterium
AGCCACGCCGGTGCTGCAGGACTTCCTGCTCGGCTACCCGTTCGACCTCGACGCCTTCCAGCGGCGGGCCTGCGAAGCGCTCGAAGGCGGGCACGGCGTTCTCGTCGCGGCACCGACGGGGGCGGGCAAGACGGTGGTGGGAGAGTTCGCCATCCACCTCGCGCTCGCTCGCGGCGCCAAGTGCTTCTACACGACGCCGATCAAGGCGCTGTCGAACCAGAAGTTCCATGATCTGGTCGAGCGGTACGGCGCCGACCAGGTCGGTCTGCTGACCGGTGACAACTCGATCAACGGCGAGGCCCCCGTCGTCGTCATGACCACAGAAGTGCTCCGCAACATGCTCTACGCCGCCTCGCCGACTCTCACCGGCCTGCACACCGTCGTGATGGACGAGGTGCACTATCTGGCGGATCGCTTCCGCGGCGCAGTCTGGGAGGAGGTGATCCTTCATCTCGCCGACGACGTACAGCTGGTGTCACTGTCGGCGACGGTCAGCAACGCGGAGGAGTTCGGGGACTGGCTCCAGGAGGTGCGAGGGGACACGACGGTGATCGTCGAAGAGCACCGTCCCGTGCCGCTGTGGCAGTCCGTGCTTGCCGGCCACGAGCTGCACGACCTGTTCGTCGACGACGAGCAGCACGAGGTCAACCCGCAGCTGGCTCGGATGGCGGCGCACGAGGCGAGGTTCGAGCGCGACCGGCGAGGTGCTGCCCGCGGCGGAAGACGCCACGCAAGCCGAGGCGCCCGGCCGGACCGGCCCGAGGTGATCGATCGCCTCGACCGGGCCGGTTTGCTGCCGGCGATCGTGTTCATCTTCAGCCGCGCCGGGTGTGACGCCGCGGTCAGGCAGTGCCTGCGTTCTGGGTTGCGTCTGGTCGAGCCGTCGGAGCGAGCGCACATTCGTACGGTCGCAACTGAGCGGACCGCAGCCATCCCTGACTCCGATCTCGCGGTGCTCGGCTACGACGAGCTGCTCAGCGGGCTCGAGCGGGGCTTCGCGGCCCACCACGCCGGGATGCTGCCGGTCTTCAAAGAGGTCGTGGAGGAGCTGTTCGCCGACGGCTACCTCCAGGTGGTGTTCGCGACGGAAACCCTCGCTCTCGGCGTGAACATGCCGGCGCGCAGCGTTGTCCTCGAGTCGCTGGTCAAATGGAACGGCGAGGCTCACGTCGACCTCACCCCGGGGGAGTACACCCAGCTCACGGGCAGAGCCGGCCGGCGCGGCATCGACGTCGAAGGTCACGGCGTCGTGCTGTGGACCCCGGGCTTCGACCCGCGACACGTTGCCGGTCTCGCGTCGACGCGTACCTACCCGCTGCGGTCGAGCTTCCGGCCGTCGTACAACATGGCGGTCAACCTGGTGGGCCGGCTCGGTCGGGGTGCCACCCGGGATCTGCTCGAACGGTCGTTCGCGCAGTTCCAGGCGGACCGGTCAGTGGTCGGGCTGACCAAGCAGATCCGCGCCAACCGGGAGGCATTGGACGGCTACAAGGAGGCGATGACCTGCCATCTCGGTGACTTCGCCGAGTACGCCGGCCTGCGTAGGGCGCTGTCCGACCGGGAAGCCGCTCTGGCGCGCGAGCGTTCCGCGGCCCGACGAGCGGCGGCAGCGACCTCGCTCGAGTCGCTCCACGTCGGCGACGTGATCCGGCTGCCCGGCGGACGGCACACCGGCCTCGCCGTTGTCGTCGAGGGCGCCTCCGCGTCGGCCGACCAGGACCGCGTCACGGTGGTCACCGATGCCCGCCAGCTCAAGCGCATCAACGCGGCCGAGCTCACCGCCGAGGTCACCGCCATCGGCCGGGTACGCGTGGCGAAGAACTTCCAGCCTCGCTCGCCGCAGGCGCGCCGCGACCTCGTGGCAAGCCTGCGCGCGCTGCGGCTGGAGGACCAGGCGCGCCACGCGAAGCGGTCGCGCAGCGCAGCCGCCGACGACGAGGAGATCGCCCGGTTGCGTGCCGAGATCCGCCGCCATCCCTGCCACGGCTGCGCGGACCGGGAGCATCACGCGCGCTGGGCGGAGCGCTACGACAGGCTGCTGAAGGACACCCAGCAGCTCGAGCGGCGGGTACGCGGCCGGACCGGCTCGATCGCGAAGACCTTCGACGCGGTATGCCAGGTGCTCGACCAGCTGGGCTATCTCGACGGCGACGCGGTGACGGCCAGCGGGGGAGTACTCAGCCGCATCTACTCCGAAGCCGACCTGGTCATCGCCGACGCACTGGAGCACGACGCGTGGGAGCACCTCGAGCCGGCCGAGCTGGCGGCCGTCGTCTCAGCGCTGGTCTACGAAGCGCGGCGCGACGACGAGTCCAGTCCCAAGCTGCCACCGGGTCGCTGCCGACAGGCGCTGACCGACCTGGCGCATCGGTGGGAGGCCCTGCACCAGACGGAGGCCGCCGCCGGCCTTTCCTTCCTTCGCGCGCCGGAGCCGGGCTTCGCGTGGCTGGCGTGGCGGTGGGCGAGAGGGCATGACCTCGAGGCGGTGCTGAGCGACGCCGCACTCGCTCCCGGCGACTTCGTGCGCGTCACCAAGCAGCTCATCGACTTGCTCGACCAGATCGGGCACGCCGCGCCGGAGTCGTCGAGGACCCGGGCGACCGCGCACAGCGCGCTCGCTCAGCTACGCCGAGGGGTCGTCGCCTACTCAGGCATGGACTGAAGCGAACGCGTCGAGGACGCGCGCCACCGAGTTGTGCAGCCCCCACCGCTCGGCGAACGCGTCGAGGGCGTCGGGGTCGGGCACGGCCGCGGGGATTCGCGGATCGATCGGGTCGATCGGCAGGTCCTTGGCCACCGCGACCACCCGGCGCATCGCCGGGATGTCGTCGATCGCCGCGAGCAGCTTCGCGTGACATCCGCGCGGGAAGCCCTCGTCGGAGCGCGCCGCCGCAGCAAGGATCCCGTCGAGGTCCCCGAACGTGCGAAGCAGTCCGGCAGCGGTCTTCTCGCCGACACCCGGTACGCCGGGAAGCCCGTCGGAAGTGTCGCCACGCATCGTGGCGAAGTCCGCGTACGCCCGCCCCGGGATGTCGTACTTGGCCGTGATCGCCGCCTCGTCGATCCGCTCGGCGTTGCCGAACCCCTTCGCGATGTAGACGATCGCCACGTCGCGGGCGTCGTCCACCAGCTGGAACAGGTCGCGGTCGCCGGTGACGATCTCGACGGGCATCGCGGCGGTCGTCGCCAAAGTTCCGATCACGTCGTCGGCCTCGGCATCCGGCATGCCGATCCGGCAGATGCCGAGCGCGTCGAGCGCTGCTTCGATGATCGGCACCTGAGGGCTCAACGCGTCAGGCACCTCCTCACCGCCTTCGGGGGCGACCCGGTGCGCTTTGTAGGACGGCACGAGCTCGACCCGCCAGGCGGGGCGCCAGTCGGCGTCCATCGCGGCGACCAGGTGCGTCGGCCGGCGCGCGGACACCAGGAAGGCGATGGCGTCGAGGAACCCCTTCACCGCGTTGACGATGGTGCCGTCCGCAGCGACAACGGTGTCGGGCACCCCGAAGAACGAGCGGAAGTACATCGACGCGCTGTCGAGCAGCATGAGGCGCTCGCCGGTCCGGGAGGTCACACCAGGGACACTAACGACATGCCCGCACTCACCCGCGACGGCGAGATCGCCGTGCTCGACATCGGCGACGACGAGAACCGCTTCACCTTGGCCTGGCTGGAGTCGATGCACTCCTGCCTCGACGAGGTCGTCGCCCTCGAGTCGCCGGCCGCTCTGGTCACGTTGGCGCAAGGGAAGTTCTGGTCGAACGGACTCGACCTCGACTGGCTGATGGCGCATGCCGACCAGGCCGAGCACTACGTCGATCTGGTGCAGCGCCTGTTCTCCCGAGTGCTGACTCTCGGGCTACCGACGGTCGCCGCGATCCAGGGCCACTGTTACGCCGCCGGCGGGCTCCTGGCGCTTGCCCACGACTGGCGGGTGATGCGGGAGGACCGCGGGTTCTTCTGCCTGCCGGAGGTCGACATCCGGTTGCCGTTCCCGCCGGGCATGGACGCGCTGGTGCGCGCGAAGCTGCCGGTGGCGACGGCGTTCGAGGCGATGGTGACCGGGCGGCGCTACGGCGGCCGTGACGCCGCCGCGGCGGGCATCGTGACCAAGGCGGTGCCCGAAAGCGAGCTGCGCTCGGCAGCGATCGAGCTCGTCCGGCCGCTGGCCGGCAAGGCGCATCCGGTCATGGGAACGATCAAGACCACGATGTACGGCGAGGCGGTCGACAAGCTGTCCGTCGTCCACCGACCGTCGTCGTAGCCTGACGCGATGGACCTGCCCTTCCAGGACCGCCTCACCCGCGCCGCCGCTGCGGCAGACGCGGCGGGCGTCGACGCGCTGCTGGTCACGCCCGGCGCTGACCTTCGCTACCTCGTGGGCTACCAGGCGCTCCCGCTCGAACGCCTCACCTGCCTCGTCGTACCCGCCTCTGGCGAGCCGATGCTCATCGTGCCCGCGCTCGAGGAACGCGCCGCCATCGCGAGCGGTGCCACGCAGCACGTGGCCACCGCGACGCACGGCGAGACGGACGACGCGTTTCGTCTCGTCGCGGGTGTGATTGCGGACGCGCTGGGCCGCAGCCCCGACGTGATCGGGGTCTCCGACCGCATGTGGGCACAGCAGGTGCTGCGGTTCCGCGAGGTCATGCCGGCTGCCGAGCAGCGGCTGGCGGGCGACGTGCTGCGGCCGCTTCGGCTGCGCAAGCTGCCCGACGAAGTCGACGCGCTGCGTGGGGCGGGCGCAGCGATCGACCGGGTCCATTCCCGGATCGGGGAGTGGCTGCGGCCGGGCCGGACGGAAGCCGAGGTGGCGCGCGACATCGCAGACGCGATCCTGGAAGAAGGACACACCTCGGTGAACTTCGTGATCGTCGGGTCGGGCCCCAACGGCGCGAGCCCGCACCATCACGTGAGCGACCGGATGATCGAGCCCGGCGACCCGGTCGTGGTCGACATCGGCGGCACGATGCCCGACGGCTACTGCTCGGACTGCACGCGGACCTACGTTGCCGGCGACGCCCCGCCGCAAGACTTTGCCGACTACTACGAGGTACTCCTCGCTGCGCAGCAGGCATCCTGCGCGGCGGTTCGTCCCGGGGTCACGGCACACAGCGTCGACGCCGCCGCCCGGGACGTGATCGCGGCGGCCGGCTACGGCGAGCTGTTCATCCATCGGACGGGGCACGGGATCGGCCTGGAAGAGCACGAGGAGCCCTGGATCGTGCAAGGCAGCGACGTCGTCCTCGAGCCCGGGATGTGCTTCTCCATCGAGCCGGGCGTCTATCTGCCGGGGCGCCACGGTGCCCGGATCGAGGACATCGTCGTCGTCACCGAAGACGGCGTCGAGCGACTGGACACCATCGACCGCGACCTCGTCGTCCTCGCATGACCGTCGACCGCGTCCTGCCCGACGACGACGCTCGCCAACTGCTGGAGCTGGTCCGAGACCTCGCCCGCGACGAGCTCGCTCCTCACGCAGCCGAGTACGAGGAGCGCGGCGAGTTTCCGCGCGAGACGGTGCGGCTGCTCGGCCGCTCCGGCCTGCTCGGTCTCGCCTACCCGGAGGAGTACGGCGGCGGCGGCACGCCGTACGAGGTGTACCTGCAGGTCCTGGAGGAGCTCTCCGCCGCCTGGGCGGCAGTCGCGCTCGCCGTCAGCGTCCACACCCTGAGTTGCTACCCGGTCGCGGCGTTCGGCACCGACGAGCAGCGCAAGACCTACCTGCCGGACATGCTCGGCGGTGATCTTCTCGGCGCCTACTCACTGTCGGAGGCGACGGCCGGCTCCGACGCCGGGTCGCTGCAGGCGCGGGCCCGCCGCGACGGTGACGACTACGTGCTGACCGGCACCAAGGCATGGGTGACCCACGGTGGCCACGCCGACTACTACAACGTCTTCTGCCGTACGTCGGACGACGCCCGTGGCGGGGTGTCGACGATCCTGGTGCCCGCCGACGCGCCCGGCCTCCTGCCGCAGCCGCCGGAGAAGAAGATGGGGCTGCGCTCGTCGCCGACGGCGCAGGTGGTCTTGGACGAGGTACGAGTCCCGGTCGATCGGCTGGTCGGCGCGGAGGGCGAAGGCATGCGCATCGCGTTGTCGGCGCTGGACGGCGGCCGGCTCGGCATCTCTGCGGTGGCGACCGGGCTGGCCCAGTCCGCGCTTGACGCCGCGGTCGCATGGGCGAAGGAGCGCCGGCAGTTCGGCCGGCCGATCGCCGACAACCAAGGGGTGAGCTTCATCCTCGCCGACATGGCCACCGGCATCGAGGCTGCCCGGTCGACCTACCTCGCTGCGGCACGCCGCCGGGACGCCGGTCAGGCCTACGGTGCGCAGGCCGCCATGAGCAAGCTCCTCGCCACCGACACGGCGATGAAGGTCACCACAGACGCGGTGCAGATCTTCGGAGGCTACGGCTACACCGTGGAGTACCCGGTCGAGCGCTACCTGCGCGAGGCGAAGGTCATGCAGATCTTCGAGGGCACCAACCAGATCCAGCGCCTCGTGATCAGCCGCGGCCTCGCCGCGCAGTAGGCCGACCGGTCAGCGGGAGGCGTGGACGGCGGCGGGGCTGGCCGTCGCGCCGAGCGGCTGAGTGTTGACGTAGGCGGCGACGGTGCTGCCGACGACCACGAACACGCCGAAGGCGATGCGGCTGATCCGCAGGGGCGGCCGTTTGCGCACGAGCGTCGTCACCGGCCCGACGTCCGGCAGGATCGCGGTGCGCGCGGGCGCCCGGAACGGGGCCAGCGCGGCGAGGCGCGCCGCGGTCACCGACGGCACGACCGGGGTCGGTGCCGGCGCCTGGCCCGGCACGAGGTGGGAGGTCCACTGCGCGCCGTCCCAGTAGCGCTGGTGACCGCTGCCCGCCGGGTCCGGGTAGTAGCCCGCCGGAGGCGTGGCGTCTGACATGTTGGAGCTCCGCTCGGGTTCGGGCGTCCTGGACAGACGCGGCCCCCGGTGGGGCAGACCGGGGTCGCGTCTTGGTTCTCGCTCGGCATCCGCCGATCGCCGTCTTGAGCGATGAGCGGTTCGGACTCCCGGATGCACCCGGACGGGCTAGGCGCCGGCATCCTCCACCGCGAGCCAGGTCGTCGACCGCGGGGCGTAGGTGATGCCGTGCGCGTTCGCCCGGAACGGGCCGGTGTGCGCGATCGGGCGACCGGTGACCCCGGGAACGGCGCGGGGC
>DASZRO010000045.1 GCA_035550055.1 Mycobacteriales bacterium
ATGATCACAAAAGGCCATGGAATCGGGCGCTTCGGGCAACAAGGCTGATGCCAGGCGGATCGCGCTGGGCGAGCCACCCACTTCCGGAGCAATCGATGCGCAAGTCACGACGACAGCTGACCGTCAACAGCCGCACCTACGCCGCGAGCTGCGGCCGATGCCGCGCCGTGATGCTGCCGAACGCCAGCGTGTGCCGCAGCTGTGGTGGCTTCGCGATCGACCACAACCGTCACCCCGACTACGACCGGCCGCTCGCCCTCGCCCGCGCCGCCGCTGCGGCCGACGTCCAGGCGGTGCTTGAAGGCGCGCTCCCGGTCTACGCCCGGCCCAACCCGCAGCGGGTCAGCACGGTCCTGAGCTGCTGGCCGTTCGGCGCTACCGACGCGTCAGAGGAGCCGACGCCCGTCACGCCCGTTATCGAGCTGGCGGAGCCGAGCGTGCTCGGCTTCGAAGCGGTCGTGCACCGCAGCGACGTACCCACCCAGCGCGGCGAGATGGAGTCCGTCCCCGCGACGGGGCCGAACCCGTTCCTGTCCGCCGCGCGGATCCTGCACGCCCGCGAGGAGGCGCAAGCCTGCTAGCAGGGCGTCGCAAGCGTGCCTAGCGAGGCGGCCGGCGAATGAGCGACCGCGGCCGGGTGAACGCCCTGATGCCGTCAGCCCCGAGCTCCCGCCCGATACCGCTTTGCCCGACGCCGCCGAACGGCAGCCGCGGATCCTGCGCGGCCATGCCGTGGGCGTTGATCGACACCGATCCGGCGATCAGCCGCGACGCGATGTCGTCCCCGAGCGCCTCATCGCCGGTCCACACGGAAGCGGTCAGCCCGAACTCGGTCGCGTTGGCCGCGTCGACCGCCTCGTCGAGGTCGTCGTACCCGAGGATCGGCACGACGGGTCCGAACTGCTCGTCGGCGACGATGGCGGCGTCGGCAGGTACGCCGGTGACGACGGTCGGCAGTACGAAGTAGCCGCCCGAATCGGCGTCGTCCTCACGCAGCCGACCACCGGTCCGTACCGTCGCGCCCGCTGCGGCCGCTGCGTCGAGCATCGCCGTGACCCGGTCGCGGCCGGCGGCGGTGTGCATCGGGCCGAGGGTCGTGTCCGGCGCGAGCCCGTCGCCGACGATCTCGCGGTCACATCGCGCGAGCAACGCGTCGGCCAGCTCGGCGACCCGGTCGCGCGGGCAGTAGAGCCGCTTCACCGCCATGCAGACCTGGCCGCCGGTGGTGTAGGTCGCGGTGAACAGATCCTCAGCCAACGCCTCGGTGATCTGCTGGTCGGGCGCGACGATCGCGGCGTCGTTGCCACCGAGCTCGAGCAGCACCGGCGTGAGCCGCTCGGCCGCCGCCGCCATGACGGCCCGGCCGGTCGCGACGCCCCCGGTGAGGGAGATGACGTCGATGCCGCGGTGGGCGACCAGCGCGCGACTGAGATCGGCGCCCGGGCCGGCCAGCAGGTTCACGACGCCGTGCGGCAGCCCGGCCGCGAGGACCGCGCCGAACTCCAACAGCGCCAGCGGTACCGTCGGCGGCACCTTGACGACCGCGGTGTTGCCGGCGACCAGCGCCGACGTCACCTTCATCATGGTGACCGCGACCGGCCAGTTGAACGGAATGATCAGCGCGGCGACGCCGTGCGGTTCGCGTTGCAGCCTCGGGTACGCCGCAGGCGGCTCGACCAGCTCGGGAGCGAGCGCGTCCTCGGCCATCATCCCGAGGACCTGGGCGAGCGCGGGCGCAGTCACGAACTCGAACTCCGCCTCACTGCGGACCTTGCCGTGCTCGCGGGTGTAGGTGGTCGCGAGATTGGCGTCGGCCGCGGACGCGGCGGCGGCATCGGTTGCGGCGACGACCAGCGCGAGCCGTTCCGCAACGGTCAGCGAGGCCCACTGCGGCGCGGCGCGGCGGGCGGCCGCAACCGCGAGATCGAGCTGTGCGGTGTCGGCGGCCAAGCCCTGACCGATCACTTCGGCAGGCCGCGCGGGGTTGTGCACGTCGTACCAGCCAGCGGCGCCGTCAAGCCGCACCCCGTCGATCACCAGCTGCCCGCGCACGGTCATGAGCCGCACCCTAGAGCGGACGGCACATGCGTACACCTCTAGCGATACCGATGTGCCGTTCGCTCTAGGGTTCGCTGCGTGAGGGCCGCCGTGCTGCGCGAGGTCGGTACGCCGCCTGCCGTCGAGGAGCTGACCCTCCGCCCGCTGCGCCCCGGCGAGATCCGGGTGAAGCTGGCGGCGAGCGGCATCTGCCACACCGACCTGTCGGTGTACGACGGCGGCATGCCGGCCGTCACCCCGTGCACCCTCGGCCACGAAGGCGCCGGCGTCGTCGAAGCCTGCGGCGCCGACGTCAGCGGCATCGAGGTCGGCGCCCGCGTCGTCCTCACCTGGAACGTCGCCTGCGCCACGTGCGCCCACTGCACGCGCGGCGAGCCGTACCTGTGTCCGGCCGGCCTGGCCTACGCCTACGACGCGCCCTACGCGAGCAGCGCACCCGACGACATCGACGTCTGGCAGTCCCTCGGCGCCGGCACGTTGGCCGAAGAGACGATCGTCCCCGCGGCCGCCGCGATCCCGATCGACGACGCGCTGCCGCTCGACCTGGCGTGCCTGCTCGCCTGCGGCGTGACGACCGGCGTCGGCGCAGCCCTCCGCACAGCCGGCGTGCAGCCCGGCGAGACCGTCACCGTCATCGGCTGCGGCGGCGTCGGTCTGTCCGCCATCCAGGGTGCGCGCATCGCCGGCGCCAGCCGGATCATCGCCGCCGACCGCGCGCCCGCCCAGCTGGCCGCCGCGACGAAGTGTGGCGCCACCGACGTGGTCGACACCTCGACGACCGACCTCGCGACGGCGGTGCGCGACCTGACCGGCGGCGTCGGCACCGACCACGCACTCGAGGTCGTCGGCGCGCCACAAACGATCCTCGCGGCCTACGCCAGCGCCCGACGGGGCGGGATCGTCACGTTGGTGGGCGCCGGCCGTTACGACGAGAACGTCAGCTTCCCCACCCTGTCCTTGATGGCCGACGCGAAGCAGATCCGCGGCAGCGTCTACGGCTCGACCGACGCCGTTCGCGACATCCCCGCACTTGCGACGCTGGCGTTGGAAGGCCGGCTCGACCTCGCGGCGCTGATCACCGAACGCATCGCCCTGTCGGAGGTCAACCGTGGCTTCGCCGCGATGGCCGCCGGGGACGGCGCGCGCCGTATCGTCGTCTTCTAGGGATCGCGCCGGGAGCCGGAGGGGAACCAATGAAGAAGATCACGTCAGTCACAGTTGCGGCACTCACCGTCGGAGGGCTGATCGCTTCGGTTGCCCCTGCGTCGGCGCATCCCTCCGCCGCAGCCCTCACCAAGGCGCGCGCCACCTCGATCGCGACCGCGATCAACCTCAAGTCCTCGGACTTCCCGGACTACTCGGTCACGCCGTACCAGCCGAGCGCCCAAGAGAAGGCGGAGGACAAGCGGGTCGCGAAGTGCGTCGGCGAGCAGCCGGAGTTCGTCGACGTGACCTCCGCCGAGTTCGACAACTCCGACGGGTACGGCTTCTCCTCGGAGACCTCGTTCGTGTCCTCGCTCGCCGCGGTCAAGACCGACGCCCGACGCGCCACCTCCGCTCACGCGCGTAGCTGCTTCAAACAGGAGCTACAGGCGGCCGCGACCGAAGCGGGTGCGTCGAGTGCGAAGGTGACGGTCACGCCGGTCCACGAGTCCGCCGTCTCCGGACTCGATGCGGTCTTCGCCATGAAGTTCGCGGTGACGTTCAGCGTGCTCGGGCAGACCGCGTCGCTGTACGGCTACGACTTCGGCTTCGGGCGTGGCAACGCAGAGGTCTCGCTCACCGAGATCGGCTCGGCCGACGTCCCGGCCAGCGCCAGCACCCAGACGCTCGCCACGCTGGTCTCGCGCGCCAAGCACAACGTCCCGGCCGCAGGGTTCAAGATCGCCTGAGCAACGCTCGCCGGGTGGGGGACGCCGTGAGCACCTGCCGCAACTGCGGACGCTCGTTGAGCTCCGCCGCCGCCTCCTGCGCCTCGTGCGGCCGGTACGTCGCGCGTCCGGTTGCCCTCCGACCGCGGACGCCGCTTTCGCCCCGCCAGCCGGTCTCGCCGGTCTCCCGGGTGCCGACGACTCCGCTGGCGACACTCGCACGCGTCGGTGCATCGCCGTCGACGTCGGCGGTCGTGGTCGAGCCCACCGTGCGGTACGTCGAGCCCGAACCAGACCCACCGGCGATGGTGGTGACGACGACGCCGCCCCCGCCACAGCTTTCGCCACCGCAAGCCGCCGGCGTCGTACCTGCCGCGACCTGGGCGCCGCCGGCGATGATGCCGCCGACGTTCTACCCCACTCCGCAACGCGGGCGCGGTTCGAGATCCGGCGGCACTGCCAGCGGCACCCGGATCGCCCGGCGACTCGTCATCGGCGCGGTCGTGGTCTTCGCCGCACTGGCGGCGATCGGCGCACTCGAGAATGCCGGGTCGAACTCGTCGTCGGACACCACGCCAATCAGCGTGCCGTCAATCCAGATCAGCATCCCGACGTTCGGCGACACGCATAGGTCTACGCGCCACCCGGCCCGGTCGGTGGATCCGAATGTGACGTCGGATCTCGTGACGTTGTCGGCGGCCGAGGAGATCTATCAGGTCGAGTACGGCCGATACACCGCCGATGCGCCGCTGCTCGCCCGACAGATTCACGTCGACCTGCGGGGCAACTATCAGATCGGGCTCGACGGGTCGCGCAGCTACTGCCTCATCGGCCAACAGGCGAGCGGGGTATGGCGCCTCTACGACAAGAACCATCCGGAAACGATCATCACGTCGTACGCCGACGCGGCGTCCGCCAGGCGGGCCTGCTCGTTGCCCGTCCGGTGGGGCGGCTGACCGTCGGCATCGTCGATGATGGTGCGGTGGCTCCCGCATTGACCGGAACCGAGTGAACGCCTGCCCGCGCTGCGCAACGGTGCTGTTGCCAGGCGCGTCCGTCTGCAGCGGCTGCGGGTTGCTGCTCAACGCAGCACCACCGCCATCACCACCGCCATC
>DASZRO010000046.1 GCA_035550055.1 Mycobacteriales bacterium
GCGAGCAGCGCCCCACGAAGTCCGCGGGTCACGGGGCACCTCGACGGCGTCTCAGCCACGCGACGTACGCCCCCGGCAGCAGCACGATCGCGACCAGCTCGGCAACCGCGACCACCCCGAAGACCGTGTTGTCGCCGTTGCTCTGTGCGCTGAGCTCGACCGCGGTCGGGGCCGCCGCGGAGATGTCCGACGACCCGGCGCTGACGGGTTGACCGTTTCCGGACTGCACCGTCGCGTCACCCGCGCCGCCGGTCGCCGCCGCACCTGACGTTCCCGTCCCGCCCGGGCTGGCGCCGCTGGCTCCGGTCGAGCCCTTGCTCACCGACGTCGAGCCGGCTTGGGTCGTCGTCCCCGGCGCGACCGCACCGTCACCGCACGGGACCGCGGTCACCTTCTGGCAGGGCAGCGGTTGTGGCGCCACCTGGGCGAGGTGGTTCGCGGCGAGGTTGCCCTTGACGAACGTCGGGTTGTCACACGCCGCGAGGTTGGCCGACGGGTTCTTGATGTTGACGCCCGGCACCGCGTTCGGTGTCGCCTGCGGGCCGAGCTTCTCGATCTGGTTGAACGACGCCTTGACGAGGTTCAGCGGCAACGGCGAGTAGCCGTACGGGCCGGCCTTCGACTGGCCGGTGCACAGGTCGTAGCTCAAGAAGTCGGCCAGCGTCTGCCGCTTCGCGGGCGTCATGCGCTGGTCGGTCGAGCTCGTCGGGATGATCATGTAGGAGTACGACGAGACCGGATATGAGCGCGGGTCCTTGTACGTGTAGACGTCGTCGAGGTTCTGCGTCAGATAGGTGTTGGGCGCCAGCCCGGCCGGGCTGCACGTCCCGCTCCCGTTGCAGCCGTTGATCTTCGCTTGGGTCAACGCGACGGCGACGTTGTACTGGGTCGGCTGTACGAAGTAGCCGTCGGGGTTCTCGACGTACACCACCGGGTAGTGCGCATTCAGCGGGTAGGAGTACTCCGCGTAGCCGATGTCGCCGTTGCCGGCCGCCGAGTCGACGGTGTTCATCACGCCGTCGTCACCGGACGCGGCGATCTGCCGGCCGGTCCGCGGGTAGATCGAGGTCAGTCCGGTGTTGCCACCGTTGTAGGGGCCCCAGATCGACGGGTACTCCTTGCCCATCCACAACGTGAACTGCGCCGTCGCACCCGAACCGTCGGAACGAACGACAGGTGTGATCGGCGTCGACGGGAACGCGTGCCCGCCGTTCTCCTTCGTGATCTCCGGGTCGTCCCAGTTGGTGATCTGGTTGGTGAAGATCTTGGCGATCGTCTCGCCGGACAATCGCAGGTTGTTGACGAGCTTGCCGGCCACCTTCAGCTGGTAGGTGAACGCGGTGCCGCCGGCGACCACGGGAAGGTAGGCGTACGGCCGGCTGCTCGCGTCGGTCTGATGCGTCACCGGATCGACGCCCTGGTAGGGAATGTCGGAGTCGGCGAAGTCGACGACGTAGTTCGAGAAGTCCTTGCGGCCCTGGGACGAGCCGTTGTTGTTGAACGTGATCTGCATCCCCTGAGCGGAGACGTCAGCGATCCACTGCTGGATGATCGTGTAGGCCCAGGTCGAACCGGAGCCCTCGATCTCGGCGTACTCGGCCGAGGCGGGGCTGATCCCGCGATACGCCGAGAAGCAGAAGAGCGCGAGCACCACGGCCAGGCGCAGCGTGTTGCGTCGCAGACGGATGAGGCTGGGGCTCATGACAGGGCCTTTCGCGCACGGCGCAGGAGCGAGGGCTTGTTGGTCCGCGGCCGCGCGAGCATCCGGGCCGTGACGAAGAGGACGAGCACGAGCAGCAGCAACACGGCCGCCGCGCCGAACGCTCGCTGGACCTGGAGCTCGATGCCACTGCGAGCGGAGGTGAAGATGAACAGCGGCAGCGAGTTCATGACCCCGGTCGTGGGGTTGAGGTGGACGAACGTCGCGTTGCCCGAGGTGATCAGGACAGGCGCGGTCTCACCGACCCCGCGCGCGATCGCGAGGATCAACGCAGTTGCCAGACCGGGTCGGGCGGTCGGCAACACGACCCGCCACACCGTCGCCCACCGGCTCGCGCCCAGCGCGAACGACGCCTCGCGCATCGTGTTGGGAACCACGCGGAGCACCACGTCGGAGGCGCGCGCGATGATCGGCAGCATCATCACGGTGATCGCCAGACCGGCTGCCAGACCCGATCGCGGGAAGCCGAGCGCGATGATCCACACCGTGTAGATGAACAGGCCGGCGAGGATGTCGGGCAGCGCCGTCATGGCTTCGACGACGGTGCGGACGACCCGGGCGAACTTGCCGCCGATCTCGTTCATGTAGACCGCGGTGCCGACACCGAGCGGAAGCGCGATCGCGGAGGCGATGCCGAGCTCGATCAGCGAGCCGAGGACGGCGTGCAGGATGCCGCCCTTGCCGAGCGGGTCCTCCGCGCCCACCCCGGTCATGTCGTGGGTGAAGAAGTTGGTGTGGTGCAGCGCAGTCCATCCGCGCTTGAAGACGAACACGATGACCGAGCCGAGCGCGACGAGAACGATGACCGTGCCGGTCGCGACAAGCCAGCGGGCCACCCGATCGGCGATGGCGACGTTGCTGCCGATGACGGCGGTGCCGACCACCAGAATGGCGAGGTTCGCGAGCGCCGCGACGAACAGGAACCACGCAAGGCCGCTCACCGGCAGCAGCCGCTCGACCACCACCCAGGCGATCCCCAGCGCTCCGACACGGGCGCCCCAGGTCAGGAAGCGTTCGTCGGCGGGTAGCTGCCCGAGGTTGGCGCGTGGCGTCGACGGGACGTCCGCACTGGCCGCGGCGTACGCCGGCGACGCGGCGTGCGACATCGTGCTCATCAGGTTTCCGCCCCGGAGCGGCTGCGGTTGACGACGATCGCGGCGAGGGTGTTGACCAGCAGCGTGATGACGAACAGCACGAAGCCCGCGGTCAGCAGGGCGGAGAGCTGGATGCCCGTCGCCTCACCGAACTGGCTGGCGATGAGCGCCGAGACGGTGTCTGTGCCGATCTCGAGGATGTGGCCCTTGATGACGAACTCCGGGCTGACGATCAGCAGCACGGCGATCGTCTCGCCCAGCGCCCGACCGAGGGCGAGCATCGTCCCGCCGATGATGCCGCCCCTGCCGAAGGGCAGGACGACGGTGCGGATCATGCCCCACTTGGTCGATCCGAGCGCCAGCGCGCCTTCCTTCTCGCCCTCGGGCGTGAGCGCGAAGACCTGCCGCATGACCGCGCACGCCATCGGCATGACCATCATCGAGACCACCGCGCCCGCGATGAACGCGCTTGCCGTGTACCGGCTGATGTCCGGTACCGGGGCGTTGGGGTTGGCGTCGACGTGGAACGGCGGGAACCAGCCGAAGTTGCGTTGCAGGAAGACCGCGAAGTGGGAGGCGTGCGGCTCGATGAGGAAGAACCCCCACAGGCCGTAGACGATCGACGGCACCGCAGCCATCAGGTCGATGGCCGCGACCAGCGGCCCGCGCACCCGCGCGGGGGCGTACTCGGTGATGTACAGCGCGGTCGCGATGGCGAGCGGGAACGAGATGACCATCGCCACTGCGGCGACCTCGATCGTCCCGACCAGCACCGCGGCGATGCCCAGCGTGTCCGTGTCCGGGTTCCACGCCTGGGTCGTGAAGAACGACAAGCCGTAGTGGTGCAGCGTCGGCCAGCCTTGGTAGGCCAGGAAGACGCCGATGCCGCCCGTGATGAGAAGCACCGACGCGCCGATCGCCCGGAAGGTGTTGACGAAGACGGCATCCCGGCCGGTCGGCTTGCGGGACAGGCGGCGCGGCCCGTCCGAGCTCGGCCGGCCGCCCGCCTCGAGGAGGCTCGTCACCCGAAGCGGCCGTTCACGTAGTCCGACGTACGAGCGTCCTGCGGGCGCTCGAAGATGTCCTCGGTCGGCCCCGACTCCACGATCGCGCCAGGCGTGCCCTGCTCGGCCAGGAAGAACGCGCACTGCTGGGACACCCGGGCGGCCTGCTGCATGTTGTGCGTGACGATCACGATCGTGACCTGGTCGCGCAGCAACGCGATCGTCTCCTCGACCCGCCGCGTCGAGGTCGGGTCGAGCGCCGAGCACGGCTCGTCCATCAGCAGCACATCGGGGTTGACGGCGAGCGAGCGCGCGATGCACAGCCGCTGCTGCTGACCGCCCGACAGCGCCCCGCCGGGCTCGTCGAGCCGGTCCTTGACCTCAGCCCACAGCCCGCCCCGCTGGAGGCAGTCCTCGATGAGCGCGTCGCGCTCGGAACGAGAGATCTTCTGGCCGGTGAGCTTGAGCCCGGCGACGACGTTGCCGGCGATGCTCATCGCGGGGAACGGGTTCGGCTTCTGGAAGACCATGCCGATGCGGCGCCGGGTGTCGGTGATGCGCGCCTGCGGGGCGTAGATGTCCTCGCCGTTGAGGCGCACCTCACCCGCGAGCTTGGCGATCGCGACCTGCTCGTGCATCCGGTTGAGGATTCGCAGGAACGTCGACTTGCCGCAGCCGGACGGTCCGATCAAAGCGGTCACCGTGCCGGGGAGCATGGTCAGCGAGACCCGCTCCAGCACCTTGTTGTCGCCGAACCAGGCGGACACGTTCTCGGCGTCGAGTCGTGCCCCACTCACCGCCGTGTGCTCGGCTGGGGCTGCCTGCCCGGGCGCGGCGAGCGCCGGGGCCGACGCAGCGGGCTGCGTCACGTGAGGTGACTGGTGGGTGTGCTGCTCGGGGGCGTCGAGATCCTGGGTGAAGTGCACGCGAACCTCGCCCGGCGCGGCGACGCTCTGCTCGGGTGCCTGGATGTCGGTCATCTCGGTTGCCTCCGGCTGCTCGGTCACGCGGCGCCGTCCGGGAGCCGGGTCTCGGCGAGCTGCCAGACCGGCGGGGGATCGGCGTCAGAAAGGTCGGCGACCGCTGCGGCCGCGACGAAGGTGCTTGCGTTGTAGGTGCACTCGCGGTGTCGCGCGTAGCCGCGGCTCGAGGTCGCGACGGCGACGCCGTCGAGGCGCAGCCGCCAACCCCACGTACCGGTACGCGGGACGGTGAGCACGCTGACCTCGGCCTCGCCGACCCGCTCGCGCAACCGAGCCGCGTCGTCTCGCGCACTGGCGAGGTCGGGGAACACGCGACAGCTCCGGCCGAGCTCGCGGTGGTTGGCGCCGGTGAGACGCCAGGCGAACCACGAGCCGTCCACGTCCACCTCCCCGACGAAGTGCTGGTGCAAGTCAGGCCACACCGGGTGTGCAGCCGCCCCCTCCCCGACCCCCAGAACGAAGAGATAGCGCGGGACTTTCACGCGATCCCCTCCCGTTCCGTCGTACGAGGAACGCGCCCCCGCCCTGCCTCACAACGACACCCCACCTTCGGCGACGACCGGCACACCCCGGGGGAACTGCAGATGAGCGAAAGATGAACAACAGGCGCGATCTTGGGATTCGTGGGGCATCCTCGTTCGATGGCCACGACCACCGCGCACGCCGTCTCGCGTTTCGCCGATCTCGCCGGGCCGACGCACTACCTCGACTTCGGGGGGCCGGCCGACGCTCCGCTGCTGCTTCTCGTCCACGGGCTCGGCGGCGCGACGTGGAACTGGCTGGCCCTCGCGCCGCTGCTGCACGATCAGGTGCGGGTCATGGCGATCGACCTGGCCGGCCACGGCCTGTCGCCGGCCGCCGGGCGTCCGACCACGGTCGGCGGCAACCGGCGGTTGCTCGACCGGTTCATCCGTGAGGTGGTCGGCGAGCCGGTGGTGCTCGTCGGCAACTCGATGGGCGGGATGATCACGATCCTGGAAGCGAGCAGCTGCCCCGACCAGGTGCTCGGCGCCGTCCTCGTGGACCCGGCGCTGCCACGGCCGCTGCTGTCGCGCGGTGACGCCCGGGTGGCGGCGCAGTTCGCCGTGATGTCACTCCCGCTGCTGGGCGAAGCGGCCTACCTGCGGCGGCGGGCCCGCTACTCGGCCGAGCACCACATCCGGCAGACGCTGCGGCTGTGCACGGTGGACGTGAGTCGGGTGTCCGACGAGGTGATCGCAGCCGGGGTCAGCGTCATCGAACAGCGAGACGCCGACCAGTTCCCGCCGTCTGACGTCACTACGGCGGGTCGCTCCGTCGTACTGCGAGTCAGCCGCGCCCGTGAGCTGCGACGCGCGATGGCTCGCATCACCGCTCCGGTGCTGCTGCTGCACGGCGCCAAGGACCGGCTGGTGCCGGTCGCGTCGGCGCGGCAGGCCGCCGAGGCGTTCCCGGCGTGGCGGCTCGGCGTTGCCGACGACGTCGGACACGTGCCGATGATGGAGGCGCCGCAGTGGACGGCGGGCCAGATCCTGCACTGGCTTCGCGAGGACGCCGACCTCCTTCACTAGAAGTTCGGCCGGGTCAGCCACAATCGCGGCATGACCGGGATCAGCAGCAGCGGACCGACCCGTCGGCAAGTCCTCGCCGGCGGCACCGCCGCCGCGATGGCAGCGATGTCGATGCGTTTCGGTCGCCTCGTCGACGACGCGTTCGCGGCCGAGCCGACGAAACACGCACCGCTGTCCGACATCGAGCACGTGATCTTCCTGATGATGGAGAACCGCTCGTTCGACCACTACTTCGGGACCTACCCGGGGGTTCGTGGCTTCAACGACCCGCACGCCATCCTTGGCGTCTTCCATCAGCGCGGCTATCGCGCCGGCCACGGGGTCGACCCGCACGGCCGGCTCTATCCGTTCCACCTCGACACGAAGAACCTCGCGAGCTTCGCGGAGTGCGTCGACGACATCACCCACGACTGGGCGCCGCAGCACCAGTCCTGGAACAACGGCAAGATGGACGGCTTCCTCTCCGCTCACCTCGCTGCCAACGGCGCGCAGCATGGCCCGCTGACGATGGGCTACTACGAGCGCGAGGACATCCCGCTCTATCGCAGCCTCGCCGACGCGTTCACGATCTGCGACTCCTACTTCTGCTCGGTGCTCGGTCCGACCGACCCGAACCGCGTGATGTCGTTCTCCGCGACGCTGGACCCGGACGGCGATCACGGCGGCCCGTGCCTGAACACGCTGACCGCCAACCGGGTGGAGCGCTTCGGCAAGTACGACTGGAAGACGATGCCCGAGCACCTGACCGAGGCCGGCGTGACGTGGAAGGTCTATCAGGACGCCTCGGACCTGACGCTGCTCAACCCGTTGCTCTACTTCAAGAAGTACCTCGACCCCGGCACCTACCTGGGCAAGAACGCCAACGGGCTCATCAGCTATCCCGTGGACTTCGCAGCTGACGTCGCCGCGGGCACGTTGCCGCAGGTGTCGTGGATCTTCCCGGACTTCCTGGCCTGCGACCACCCCTCGGCGCCGCCGATCCTCGGCGAGCTGCTCGTCGCCGACGTGCTCGAGACCGTGGTCAGCAACAAGGCGCTCTGGGAGAAGACCGCGATCGTGGTGATGTACGACGAGAACGGCGGCTTCTTCGACCACGTCGCCCCGCCGACGCCGCCGCCCGGCACCCCGGGCGAACACCTCACGATGCACTCGCTGCCGTCGGAGGCCGTGGACGTCCGCGGCCCGGTCGGCCTCGGCTTCCGGGTGCCGTGCCTGGTGCTCTCGCCGTACAGCCGGGGTGGCTTCGTCTGCAGCGACGTCCTCGACCACACCTCGCAGCTCAAGTTCCTGGAGCGGCGATTCGGGGTCGACGTACCGAACATCAGCAAGTGGCGGCGCAAGACCGTCGGTGACATGGTGGCGACGTTCAGCTTCGGCCGGGCGCCGCACGCCGACGTCCCGAAGCTGCCGAGCCTCGACGCGCAGGAGGCGACGGTGCTTGCCGGCGAGTGCGTCATCACCGGAAACGGACCGCTCGGCGTCGAGGACCTCGGGATCGCGACCCCGGTGCCGGCCAGCGTGCCCAAGCCGCATCAGCCGAAAGGCAACCGGCCCAGGCCGATCAGGGCCTAGGGAATCACTGATCAATGCCGTCCGTCGCGAGCGGCGATCCGGGCGGCGGCTGGCAAGGCGGAGGAGGAGCGCGGTAGCAGCGCTACCGCCGACGACGACAACGCGGTCCAGCCGTCGATCCGGGCGACGCGCAGCA